>JALSIL010000064.1 GCA_026990095.1 Lysobacterales bacterium | reverse complement strand
CATTATTGGGAGAAGCCATTAAAAGATTAGTTTCATAAGTTGTGCAAAGGTTTCTTTTAAAAACAAAAAGCCATGTGAAATTTAAGCATGGCTTTTTTATGAAAGCTGTTTTTGTGTTATAGTGTCTACTTAGCAATACATGAAAGGTGAATGCATCATGAAAAAAATATTACTATTGGTTACTTTAACATTTTTATCTGCACCATTATTTGCAGAAAATTCAAAAACTGAAAATGGCTACGAAGTGCATTATAATGCATTTTCAACTGACTTTTTAACACCAAAAGTTGCCAAGCAATACAATATTGGGCGTTCAAGAACCAAGGGTATGATTAATATTGCGGTAAGAAAATTGCACAAAGGAGACACGTCTACTTCCACAGCCGCCACAGCACGAATTGATTTAAAAATTCAAAATCTCTATGGCCAACAAAAAGAAGTGACTTTGAGAAAAATTAGTGAAAATAATGACGAAGCCATTTATTACATTGGAACTTTTTCTGTCAGTTCACGAGAAACACTAAATTTTAAGGCAAGTGTGACACCTAATGGTGAGCGTAATCCGATAGAGATAAAATTTAGTCAAGAATTTTTTACTGATTAACAGGGCTATGTTAAGAAATCATAAATCTTTATAAAGGAAGTTTTTTCCTTTTGGGTGGTTTTTAAAACGCCTGTGCACCCAGAGGTATTGTTCTGGGTGTTTTTTTATTTGTTGTTCAAACAATTGATTCATCTTTAGCAAACTTGCCGATATATCTTTTTGGTGGAAATAACCTAAAGCAGGTAAGAATTGAATTTTCCATTTGTTATCTTCTCGAAAACAAAACCAAGGCACAACCGATGCACCACTGGATTGAGCGATGCGAACAGGGGCAATAACGGTTGCGGCAGGTTGCTTGAAAAACTTGATATATTCACACTGATAAGAAAAATTTTGATCGGGAATATAAAAAATACAACGGTTCTTTTTTAACGCTTTTAAGACGCTACGTAAGTCTTTTTTGTCAATTGTTTTTTCACAGTGAGCCCTGCGAGCTTTATCAATATAAGCTTCAAAAACCTTATTATTATGCTGTCTGCCTAAAATAAAAGAAGGTTCTTTAAGTTTCAAATTAATGACGCGAGTGGCAAGTTCCATTGCATGCAAATGGCAGCTCATTAAGATGCAACCTTTGTTTTTTGCCAATGCCTCCTCAACATGTTTTAAACCCAAGATTTCAAAACGATCGATAAATTTATCATTATGGCTCCAATACGCCATAATCATCTCTGCAAAACCAACTCCTGTGGAAATTAAATTGGCTTTAACTAGCTTTTTTTGCTGTGCACTAGAGAGAATAGAAAAGCACAGTTCAATATTGCGTCCTGCAATTTTTTTGCGTTTATTTGGAATCAAATAGGTTAATCGTCCGATGTTTTTACCTAGAGAAAGAATAACGGGCAAAGGCAACTGAGCAATTAATCGAGCGAAGGCTATAAAGAGGTCGGTTTTTAATTTCTGAAAAGTCATTAGGTTTTCTTGTTGCGATTACCCTTATGAATTAAATCGTAGAGTTTAGCATATTTCATTGTGGCGTAGCGTGTATTAAGCTTGGCATTGATAAAACCCGCTTTACCATTAAAGATTTGCCGACGGATAAGGTATTGGCGGAAAAAATACCAAATTGGATAAAGCTTTAGTTTGATTTTACCAACTCTTTTACCTTGTTGGTGTTTTTGTTGAGCCGCTAATAAAGCGTATTTATTAATTTTTTCAATCTTAACCTCAACGGAAGTTTCACCGTAATGCATGATGGTGGCATCTAATGAAGAGACTTTGCCCGTGGTTTTAATCGACTCATGAACCAAATCATGAGAAACATAAGAGACTCTTTTGTCAAACAATCGCACAAATTTATTTTGGTGAACAAGAGGGTGGGACCATTGCCAAAAAACCCATTCACGCCTAGGCAATTGATAGGCAGAGAATTGTGGGACTGACTTTTTCCATTGCCTAATTTTTGCTTGGGCTTGATTGGTTAAATATTCATCCGAATCAAGCAAAATAATCCAATCGTATTGGCATAGATTAATGGCATCTTGTTTTTGTTGCCAAAAGCCTTTAAATTTTTGTTGGTGAATGCTGCAGGGTAATTGTTTAAGAATTTTTAGTGTTTTATCGTTACTGAACGAATCCAATACAATGATTTCATCAGCAAAAGATAAAGAGTCGACGCATTTTCGAATTGTCTCTTCGTTATTAAAGCAGGTAATGACAGCCGATAACTTAGGCATCTTTTTGACTTGATAAAATTAAACCCATGCCAAAAAACCAAATGCAAATAGACCAAAAAGAAGCAAATAAGGAATAGGTGCTGGTGATGGGTAAAAAGGCACTAATAATGGCAATCATAAATGCCCAAGAATAGTGTTTATGGTAGTTGTTTTTAATAAAATCAATTAATTTGTAAAGAGCAAATAAAGTGATAATCAAACCAATAATTCCAGTTTCGGCTAATATTTCTAAAACCCAATGGTGAGCGTGCATGGCAACACCGCCTTGGGCTTGCCAGACATCATCAATATCGGCATAATTAGAGTATGCCTTACGAAATGCATGCGCGCCAATACCGTTGATTGGGTGCTCTTTAATCATGCTAAGCGAGGTCTGCCAAATAGAGAGCCTATCTGCCAAAGCAAAATCAATCGCTGATTGCGAGGTGGAAAAAATCGCCAAGGATCGGTTTATTCGTTGCTGAAAATCAGTCGATGAGAACCACAAAACAGAAACAATAACCGCAGCAATCACGCTTGTTTTCAGCAATAATTGCCAACGGCGTTGCTTCACATGATGAAACCAGTAAGCCAATAAGGTAAAGAGCATCATTATCCAAGCCGACCGTGTGCCAGATAAAATAATAACAACAATGAGCAGTAGAACACTTATCCAACGCAGAAATGATGGAAAGTTTCGCAGAGCAATCATAACAACGGGTAAGGCAAGGGCTAATAACGTCCCTAATTTAACGTGGTGCTCACCAAAAATACCATTTAAACGCCCTGGATAACTGGCTCTGCCAATAATATCAACGCCAGTGAAATGTTGAAGTAAAGCATCCGCTGCCCAAAATAAGACTAGCCATGAAGTCATGTTAAAAAGCCAAGGGATGTCCTTTCTATCCACATAAAGCAACAAAGCAATGCCCGCAAAATAAAAACGCAGACTCGCTAGAGCCACCATAAAAGATTTTTGTTGCCAATAAGAGTCAATAGCTGAAATAATAACCATTAAAAAATAACTGGCAAAGACGAGGCTTAATATTTTGAACTGTGGCATCTTCGATAGTGATGAAAACTGCTTAACTGTGCCATAAATACCAAGCAAAGATAAAACCAATAACGGCAATTCGGTGTAGCGAGAAAAGGGCAACAAAAAGATAACCGAAACATATAAACCAATGACAGCTTTGGATGAGTTAATTGGCATTTAAAGCATCCTGATAAAGTTTATGCGTTTGTGAGAGCATGTTTTCCAATAAATAAGGCTGTTTATTTTTAACCTTTGGCTTACGTGTTAAGAACTGATTAATGCGCTGTGCTAATTGTTGGCAATTACCAACTTCTACTTTGCCTTGTTCAAAAACCTCACCTAATATTTCACCGACACCGCCATGATTATAACCCACAACAGGCGTTCCAATCGCTAATGCTTCAATGACCGTGCGCCCAAAAGACTCAGGGCGTGTTGATGCCGAAACAACCACATCGGCAATGGCATAAAGGGGAGCAATATCATGTTGAATCTCGACCCAGTGCACGCGATGATCGACACCTTGTTCTTTAAACCAGTGGTATAACCGTGCAGCAAACATGTCATGTTCTGGATCCGCAGTTAACACCAATTTGGCATCATTATCCGTACTTTTTAGCCATGGCAATAAGTCTTTAGCGCCTTTTAAACGCGTTAAACGACCTGGCAATAAAACTATTTGATGTCCAACTAATTGGTGGTGTTTTTCATACCATTTTTGCAACCACAGCACATCTGGTTCAAAGCCATAGGTAAACTTATTAGGGTCAATGCCACGATGAATAATAATTGGTTTACTCTTTAAATCCTTTGGGTAATTTTTTTGAATGTAATCGGCAGCTGTTTGCGAAACAGCAATGACTTTATCGCCGCGTGCCATAATGGAGGAATAGCGTTTAACCGTATACAAACCATGAATGGTGGTAATAAAAAGGGGCTTTTTACCTTTTATCTTTTTAATTGCCAAATAAGCCAACCACGCAGGAAAACGCGAACGGCAATGAACAACATCAACTTTTTTGTCAATAAACAACGTTTTGAGCTTATGGATTAAAAAATAAGAAAAAGGCGATTTCTTGCCAATATTCAATGAAATGTGTTCAACACCATCAAATAATTGCTGGCACATCGTTCCTCCTGCGGAAATGACAAGTGAAGTGTTGCCACCAGCCGCAATATAATTCGCGACTTCAATCGTGCCACGTTCGACACCACCGTTATTGAGTGCAGGTAAAAGCTGTGCAACAACCAAATCAGACACTTAGTTGCAAGCAAGAACGTATTTTGTACTGCAATAGGGGCAGCGTGCTTCACCAGTTTTACTCAAATCAAGATAGATTCTGGGATGAGAACTCCACAATTCCATGTCTTTATTTGGACAGGCTATTGGTAATTCTTGTGGTTTTACTTCGACTGTTTTTTGGTTCATTATTCATCTCTGCGGATTTTTAGGGTATTATAACAATTTAGTCACAGAAACAGCAAGAATTGAAAAAGTTTAACACCATTTGGGTTTTTAGCGATAGCATTAGGGGTCATGAAATTCAATCATTGGCACTAGCACTGGCATTATCGAAACGAGTTAAACTGTATAATTGCACTATCCGTCAGCCGTGGCTCAGTTTTGCTCCGCGAATATTGCCTCGTTTTGGTCAAAACATCCTTTGGAAAGACAAAAAACCAAACACCCAAATACCACCCGATTTAATTATAAGCTGTGGCAGGCGTATGGCGGCAATTGGTAAATATTATAAACGCCTATTGCATTGCAAACATTTTCAAATACTCAATCCAGGTGATAACCCGAAAAAATACGATTTATTGGTATGCCCTGAACACGATAAGTTAAGTGGAAAAAACATTATTACAACCCAAGGCAGTTTGCATGGAATAACGCTTGAGAAATTAAAAAAACAGCAACACAATAAAGCGTATCTCAATAGTGTGG
>JALSIL010000063.1 GCA_026990095.1 Lysobacterales bacterium | reverse complement strand
CATTGCCAAAAAATTAGGCGAAAAGGGTCTAGGCAAAGTCCTAGATGTTAGTAATGCCGATTCAATTGCCGCGTTAATGACGGATTTAAAAGCCAATAAAAAATTGCCAACTATATTAGTCAATAACGCAGGGGTTTCCAAAGACAATTTGCTCATGCGTTTAAAAGAAGACGAGTGGGATTGGCTTATGGATACCAACTTAAAATCAGTTTACCGCATGAGTAAAGCCTGTATGCGTCCCATGATGAAAGCCCGAAACGGTCGCATCATCACCATTGGCTCAGTCATCGGATCAATGGGTAATCCCGGACAAAGTGTATACGCTGCTGCCAAAGCTGGCTTAATAGGATTCAGTAAATCACTGGCAAAAGAAATTGGCTCACGTAACGTCACAGTTAATGTCATTGCCCCTGGATTTATTCAAACCGACATGACCAAAGAAATGAGTGAAGAAAACAAACAAGCCATGGCAAAAACCATACCACTTGGAAAATTAGGGCAAGCCCAAGACATCGCCAATGCCGTGTTGTTTTTAGCATCGGATATGGGTCAATACATCACGGGTGAAACTTTACACGTTAACGGTGGAATGTTGATGAGTTAATTTAAATGTTTTGGTTCAAGAAAGCAATTTAGGTTAATTGTTTAATCTGCCTATCGTGCCACTTACTTAATAGCAACAAAGCAATAATCGACCCAATCAATGCCCATCCCATATCTGATTGTGTGTCCCAGATATAACCTTGTGTTCCTAAAAAGGCAACTGCATCTTCGCCTGATAAAATAGCGACTAGCCATTCGATTAGTTCGTAAAATGCACTAAAGGCTAAACAAACACTAACGACCAAATACCGCCTCCACCAGATTCCGTTAACGATATTCTTACGAATAAACAACTCTCTGGCAATAATAGCAGGCACAAATCCTTGGGTAAAATGCCCAACCTTATTGTAATTATTACGTGATAAAGCAAAGGCATCTTTAAGCCAATCAAATAAAGGTACTTCGGCATAGGTGTAGTGACCACCCACCATCAAAATAACCGAATGAAATAAAATTAACCAATAAAGCAAAGGTGTTAATGGAAAAGTTTTATAAGTCCAAGCCATCAGTATAAAACCAATAATGGCAGGGAAAACCTCCAAAAACCAAGTGAATTGATCTTTGGGATTCACTCCTGACCAAATGAGTGCGGAAAAAAATAAGATGAGCCAAATTGTTTTATTCATTGTAAATACCAAGTGTTGTTATGTAGTGCATGACCAAGAAAGAAGTAATCTACTGTGGAAAAGCTGAATTTACGCGTATCATCCTTGATACTTGTATCTTGCCCACATCCATGTGGGTTGACATGAAAAAAACATTAGGAATGTTTTTTCATGATAACCCGTAGGGCGAAACCCATGGATGGATGAAGTAAAATCCTTTCCTAAAGGATTTTTCCTCGCTACGATTCCTTTTTCGGTCAGGTACTATGTAAAATTTTACACACCCAATGGGGTGAGCAAAGAATGCTTAAAGTATAAAGGTAAACAGTTTATTTGTGAAGCATCAGAGCAGATGTTTTGATGCATAAAATTTAACTAATGCCTAAATCCCGATAGTCAAACGTGAATTAGAGTGCAATCAAATAGCAAATCAATAAAATTTGTCATCACCTAGTTGGTGACAAGCTCCTAGGGATGTTATGAGGTTATGCTATAATCGTGTTTTCACTATAGGGATTTGGGTAATATCTTTTTCATTAAACAATAATGACTTATTGCATCAAATATGAAGTGAATTTATAATATTAAACCTGCGTTGTTAACAAAAAAGGTATAACTATGTATTCACAAGGTCTAAGAGATTCAAAAGCAGGTGATGACTCGCCAGAATTGTTGGAAGCTTTTCAAAAACGCATTGATGCTGAGGAAAAAATCGAACCACGCGACTGGATGCCACAAGCTTATCGCAAAACACTTATTCGGCAAATCTCCCAACATGCCCATTCAGAAATTGTTGGGCAATTGCCCGAAGCCAATTGGGTCACCCGTGCACCGACCCTAAAACGCAAGTTGATATTATTGGCAAAGATTCAAGACGAAGCAGGGCATGGTTTGTATTTGTATTCGGCAGCAGAAACCTTAGGCGAATCACGCCACAAAATGTACCAAGACTTGCTTTCAGGCAAGGCGAAGTATTCCAGTATATTTAATTACCCAACTTTGAATTGGGCAGATGCTGGAGCGGTTGGCTGGTTGGTCGATGGAGCTGCCATTATGAACCAAGTGGCATTGTGCCGAACCTCTTATGGACCTTACTCTCGTGCCATGGTGCGAATATGCAAAGAAGAAAGTTTTCACCAACGTCAAGGCTATGACATCATGATAAAAATGGCAAATGGCACGCCCGAACAAAAAGCCATGGCTCAAGATGCTCTTGATCGCACGTGGTGGCCTTCGTTAATGATGTTTGGGCCCAGCGATAAAGACTCGACCCATTCCAACCAATCGATGAAGTGGAAGATAAAACGCTTCAGCAACGATGATTTAAGGCAAAAATTTATTGATGCGACCGTTCCACAAGCCGAATATTTAGGTTTAACTATTCCTGATAAGAATTTGAAATATAACGAAAAAACAAGACATTATGATTTCAGTGAAATTATTTGGGATGAATTATTCGACGTTATAAAAGGCAATGGTCCATGCAACCAACAACGCATGGATGCCCGTAACAAAGCCTATGATGATGGGGCATGGGTGCGAGCAGCAGCCGCCACTTATGCAGAAAAACAACAAAACAATAAACAAGACAAAGAGGTGGCATAATGAGGTTATACGAAGTATTTTTAAGAGCAAAAGCGGGTTTGAGTCACAAGCATGTCGGTTCAGTTCATGCAAGTGATGCCCAAATGGCAATGCAAAATGCTCGTGATTTATACACCCGAAGAGAAGAGGGCGAAAGTATTTGGGTGGTGGATTCAAGCCAAATTTTGGCATCAAATCCAACCGATAAGGCCGCTTATTTTGAACCCGCTGAGGATAAAATTTACCGCCACCCCAGTTTTTACCCATTTGACAAAGAGGTTAAAAACATCTAATGTCAGCCGTGTATAATTATGTATTAAACTTAGGCGATAACACGCTCATTTTGGGGCAACGTTTGTCCGAATGGTGTGGTGTTGGGCCTTTTTTAGAAGAAGACTTGGCATTGACCAATACTTCACTTGATATTATCGGTCAAGCCAAAATGCTACTGGAATATGCCGCAAAACTCAAAAACGATACGCAATCAGCTGATGATTTAGCCTTTATGCGTGATCAGCACCAATTTAAAAACGTCTTACTGGTCGAACAACCCAATGGTGATTATTCACAAACCATGCTACGCCAATATTTTATGGATGTTTATCATGTGCATTTGTATTCAGTTCTATCCAATAGTAGTAACCAACAACTAGCAGGAATCGCTGCAAAATCATTAAAGGAAGTCACTTACCATTTGGAAAGAAGCCAATTGTGGATTAAGCGCATGGCACATGGAACAACTGAAAGTTTCAACCGTTTGCAGACATCATTGAATAAACTCTGGCATTATCACCACGAATTATTTGAAAGTTCGGATGAAATTGACGATTTAGTCAAGCAAGGCATAGCCGCAAACCCGAAAGAATTACACAAAAAATGGGATGCAGAAGTCAAAGACTTGATGGCAAAAACTCCCTTAGAAATACCACAAACTGGCTGGAAAGCTACAGGTGGTAGAATAGGACACCATAGCGAATATTTAGGTAAAATGCTGTGCGAAATGCAGTTTTTACAACGGGCTTATCCAGGTTGTGAGTGGTAGAAGTATCTTTTGAAAATAAGTAACACAGAGATTCACAGAGGAGGCACAGAGCTACACGGAGATTATGATAGGAAAAAGTATACTAAACAATAATGAGTATTTATGCATAAGGAAGGTTATTTAAAGTGGCTTATTGCCTTTTTAGTATTTTGTAGTATTTTAGCTATAAAATTTTATTCTGAATTAAAAGGATATAAATTTACAGGGGTAATTTTATTACCTCCATTATTACTTTGTATTTATTTAGCTAAAGGACATATAAAGTTTCCAAAATCGTATAAACAACTTCCTCTAGATAAATTAATGCTTTGGTTTGTAATTTTTATTTTTTTATTTTTAATAATTGTTGTGCTGATGTACTTTTTAAAAATACCAATAGATTTTTTACTTCAGAATAAAGGTATAACTTCGATTAAAGGACTTGTTATTAGAATTGGTTTATTATGGATTGCAATTAGTTTGCAAGTTTATTACATTTGGGATAAAACTTGGTTTAATAATGAAAGTTCATAAGAAGCAAATAATATCTCCGTGTCACTCTGTGTATTCTCAGTGAACCTCCGTGCTACAAAAACTAAAATGATAGAAAAAATAAAAAAAATACTCGCCCAAGTAACCGACCCAGAAATCCCTGTATTGTCATTACACGATTTGGGTGTTATCAGAAATATTGAAGTAAATGATGATGAAATAATAGTCACCATTACCCCAACTTATTCAGGCTGCCCAGCGATGGAAGTAATGAAACAAGACATCATTAAGGTCTTGTCAAAGCAAGGACGTAAGGTGGGTTTACCCACCAAAGTAACAGTAATAACACAATTATCCCCTGCATGGACAACTGATTGGATAAGTGAAAAAGGCAAGCAGGCCTTATTAAAATACGGCATTATGCCACCATCGCGAAAGGGTACAATCATGTGCCCGCAATGCGAAAGTAAAAATGTAGAGCTGCTGAGTCAATTTGGCTCAACCGCCTGCAAAGCGTTGTACCGATGCAAAGATTGTTTAGAGCCATTTGATTATTTCAAATGCCATTAAAAAGTGAAAATAACCATGTATGAATTTCATAAAGTAAAAATAAAAAACATCCAACAAGAAACCAATGATGCAGTGATTTGGACTTTGGATATTCCTGTGTATTACCAGCCCACTTTTATTTGGCAAGCTGGCCAACATTTGACTTTTAAAAAAGAGGTCAATGGCGAAGAAATCCGACGCAGTTATTCCATCTTTAATCCCAGCAACTCCGATGACATCAAAGTTTTAATAAAAAAAGTGGATGGCGGTTTATTTTCACAAGCGGCTCAAAGTGAATACAAAGTTGGAGATACGCTTGAAGTCATGGCACCAACAGGTCACTTTGTTATGGTACCCCAAGATGACAAAAACTACGCCATGTTTGCCGCAGGCAGTGGCAT
>JALSIL010000062.1 GCA_026990095.1 Lysobacterales bacterium | reverse complement strand
TTTAAACTGATAACCCTCGGCAATGAGTAAATTACGCAACGGCACATAATTTTCAATTATGCCATTGTGGACAACGGCAATTACACTATCCGAATCATGAGGATGGGCATTGTTGGTGGTTGGTTCGCCATGGGTTGCCCAACGCGTATGCCCAATACCCGAATGACCGCAAACAGGGTGAATTTTTAAGTTTTCTATCAGTTTATTTAACTTTCCCGCTTGCTTACGAATACTGATGTGGTGGTTTTTTTCATTAATGGCAATACCAGCCGAATCGTATCCACGGTATTCCAGAGTTTTTAAGCCATTAATGATAATGTCAGTGACATCTCTATTGGCTGTTGCTGCGACAATTCCGCACATGGACTATTCCAAATTCTCAAAAATGCCATTCTAGTTGAATTTACTGTTCTTGTCTATTTTTGAGAATTTTTAATTTGCAGCAAACTTGCAAGGTATTGTTCTTCGGCACGAGTCCATAAAGCGTAGGCATTTCTTTTGCATTGATTGGCTAAGTTGATTGCTTTTGAAATTTGACCTAATTGTTTATGTGCTTTGGATTGCAAAAGTAAATAGGGTAAAGCTGGTGGTTGATAAAGAGCCGACTCTTTTAACACATTTAGAGCCTGTGTGGGTTGGTTTTCTTGCAAATAGATTTGTGCTAATGAATTGTTGATTTGAGTAAATGCTTGGTTATCTTCATTGGCTTTTGCCAATATTTTTGATGAATTTAACAGAGCAAGGGCTTTTTTAGTCTTACCCGATTGCATTAAAAAATCGGATTTTAAAACATTAAAATGAACTCTTATTCCTTTTTTGTTGGTTTCATACATGTACTCATCCATTTGGGTTAAATAATTGTTAGCATCGTCTAATTGACCTTGCTTTAACTTTAAAGAGATTGCCATAAATTGGTTTTCAATTAACGCAATACGATTATCAGCTGCCTGTGCTATTTGTTTGTGTTCTTTGAGGTAAATGTCCGCTTTTTTCCATTGCTTGCGAATTTCCGCAATGATAACGGTGTATCTTTTTGAAGCTAACAACATAGCAGTAAAGTCAATTTCAATAGCAATTGTTTCCATTTCTTGATTTAGTTTCCACGCTGCATTGATTTTTCCTTGAGTGATTAACACTTCGATTATTTCATTGAGAGTCGCACCCGTTCCAAAGGCATTATTTAACCCTCGGGCAATGTTTAAAGCTTGGTTTAAGTGGGTTATTGCCTCGGAGTAATTGGCATTTTGTTTGGCTATTCTTGCCATTAATGAGTGGGTTCTTGCCTGCCCAAGTAAAGCACCCAACTTAACAAACAATTCCATCGATTTTTGCACATAGGTTTTGGCTTTTTGCGTTTCACCTAATGTCAGTAAGATTGAAGCTTTGGCTTGATACAAATCAGCCAATGTTTGGTAGTCAGCTGTTTCGTTTAACACCAATTCAAGCTGGGTAAACTCATCAAGTGCCTTTTGAGTTTGCTCTAAAGTGCGATAAAGCAATGCCAACTTGTATTTGGTATCCACTAAAGCGCGGTATTTTTTTCCTTTAAAATCTTTTAATAAAGACAAGTACAAAGCTTTTGCTTCTTCAGGCTTTCCTTGCCTTAATAGAATTCCGCCTTTTTGGTTGCTGGCTTCAATGGTGATTTCTGCAAGTTTGTTGACTGCCAGAACCGTATCGAGCAAGGCTAAGGCTTTGGTGCTTTCACCTTTTAAATCCAATATTTTGGTGATTTCCAATGTTGCCAAATGGTAATCAGAATCATTTTCCAGACACAGTTCAAAATAATTTCGAGCCTCATCCACTTTATGGGCAGCAAAAGCGGCAAGACCTCGCAGGTATAACTCAAGTAAATACGGCTTTTGCGGAAAAACTCCCGAATTTTCTAATGCACTTGAATCAATAGAAAGCTCCCGCCCCAACCACGACAAAGCATTCGAATAGACTTGCGACAGATTTTTGTTGGTGATTTTTTTGTTTTTGATGTAGCCACTTTTATCTTCAATGGATAAAGTGAGCGTAAAATCATCTTTGTCTAGCGATATTTCACTGCTAAGCACTTTTAATTTCGGGCTTAGTTGCCATTGCGTTTCCAAAAATTGTTGATGATTGAGGTTGTTGGGTTTGTCGCTGTAATTTTTTAGGCTTATTTTCGGTGAAAGTTTTAAGAGATTTTGAATAAACAAACCCGAACTGGAATTCAACCATTCACTGCTTGGATTCATGCCTTGAGACGGAATAACCATCAGTAAATTAGTGGATAATGCAGGCATGGGCTTAGGGTTGCGGTTGAATTGCAGATAAATGACTCCTGCAACCACCAAACTTAAAGGCACTAACCACCATAAATTTACAACTTTTTTCTGTTGTTTATTTTGCTTTTTCTCTGCAGTATTTTTGTGTTCAACCTCAGGAATAAAACGCACTCCGAGTCCATAAACTGTTTCAAAATAGCTGTCATTGTGCACTGAGGTGAGTATTTTTTTAAGTTTATAAATGCTTTGATCAACCGAATTATCAGCAACCACTCGACCATTCCAGACGTGTTCAATTAACTGATCTTTATTAAGCACTTTGTTGGGATTTTGCACAAAATAGTACAAGAGTTGAAAGTTTTGTTTCGTTAAATTGATTGAATTTGACTGAAAACTCAGGGCTTTTTTATCACTGTCTAAATGGAAGCCTAAAAAAAAATAGTGCATAAAAAATAAGATTTAAAAAATAATTCAATCATAACACCTCCAATGCTCAAAGCCAACGATAAAAAAGCCTATTAAAATGTGAACCAGTTCAAATTTTTACCCGCAGTCATAATTGAGTCATAATTTGGAGGTTATAAATCATGCTTCAAACATTAAGTTTGTCTCTTTTTTCCCTATGATTGAATCCACTTAAAAACAAAGAGACAATGCTATGGAACGAACACCTTATGAGTTAATTATTCTGATGCTTCTATTTTTATCGGCTTTTTCGATTGCCAATGCCAAAGAGGTCAGTTTTGCACCTGCTCAATTATTATCCATTGATACCAGTCCAGGTGGAGCCGCGTTATTTTCGAATATCGTTTCTGCTGATATGGATAATGATGGGGATAAGGACATCATTATTTCACAATTCAATGGTTCAACAGATGAAATCAGTTGGTTAGAAAATGATGGCATTGACTTAACAGCCTTTCCACAACATATAATCTCTACAACAACTCAAGACTTTAACGCCTTAAAAGCGATTGACCTGGATGGCGATGGTGATATTGACGTGGTTGGTACCGATAAATCAACAAATGAATTGCTTTGGTTTGAAAACAATGGGACAGCATCAGCATGGGCAACCCATGTTATCTTCGGCGGGGCAAACCTTAATAATGTCAAGGATTTAAGTGTAGCAGACCTTGATTCCGATGGTGATTTAGATGTTGTTGTTGCCGCCGATACAACACCCAACCTTTATTGGTACCAAAACGCAGGCGATAGCTTGACTTGGACAGAAAACAACACGGGTATCGTCACTGCTGGCAATATTTCCAGCATTACCACAGGTGATGTAACCAACGATGGAACAGTTGATATTGTTTACGGTTTAACCTCTGGCTCTCCCTATATAAAAATTGTAGCTAATGTCGCTGCCGTTGGCACAGTATGGTTGACCTCAACAGTGGCTACTGGACTTTCAGCAACTATTGGCGATATTCAAATCAAAGACCTGGATTTAAATGGTTTAGCAGAAATCTACTACCTCGGCAATAATAGTGATTTAATTCAACTCACCTACGATTTAGCAACAAGCAGTTGGAATCCTTTAATTATTTCCTCCAATACGTGGGGAGAAATAAATTTTATTGATTTTGATAAAGACGGTGATACAGATATCTTAGTTGGAAATAGCCTCAATTTTTCATGGCTAGAAAACGATGACTCTTTGGCGGGTTCTTGGACCGAACACGTGTTGATTAGTGGCTTAAGTACAGCCATTAAAAATGTTCATGCAACGGATTTGGATAACGATGGCGATATGGAAGTCATTATTGCTAAAGAAGAGGATGGTTTTGTTTATGCTTACGAAAACTTACTGTTTCATTCATCCGCTCAATTCGATTTAACAACAATTTTTGATAGCTCGCATACCGATGCTTATCATGTCGTCGCAGGTCTACTTAACGGCGATCAATATCCTGATATTATCTCTGCCAATAACAGTTCAACTGGCATGGAAATATTTTTCTTTGCAGGTGATGGCTCAGGAGGTTATGCGGCGGCGACAACTGTGTTAAATGTTGCCTCCACCACTGACAGTCAAATCAGCGCTATCCAATTGGGTGATATGGATAAAGATGGAGACATTGATATTGTTTTTGCTGCCAAAGGCAATGAAAATATCTATTTAATCGACAACCAAATGAATGCAGGGCCCTTTGCTGCTTCAGGTAAAAGTGCAGCAGGTGTTCTATGGGGCAGTATAACGACACTGGCTACGGCATCAGGACAATCTGATGAAATCCAGTTAGCCGACATTAATGCTGATGGAATGCTTGATGTGGTGGCATTTGATAAATTAGGTGACCGCATCATTTGGTTAAACAATGATGGCTTATGGACACAAGGTATTATTTCCGACGCTTATAATAGCCCCTTGGATTTAGCCGTGGCTGATTTCAATAATGACGGAACTTTAGATGTGGCGGTCTCTAGCAATTCAACGGTTACTCGTTGGTTTTCCAATGACAATGGCGATGGTTCTAGCTGGATCCAAAATAACGTCGCATCCCATACAGGTTACCAAATTGATGTCGCAGATATGGACTCAGATGGTGATATAGATATTATCGCCAGTCGCAATACTGGCAACACGATTACATGGTATGCCAACAATGGCACGGGCACATCGTGGCAAAGTCATGACACACAAATACCAATATCGAGTTTTACGCGTGAATTGCAAGTAGAGGATGTTAATAAAGATGGCAAATACGAGATTCTCACACAAACCAATGCTGGAGATTTTTCTTTAATTGCAAAAGATGAAAACAGCCTATGGTCGCTCCAAGTCATCCAGTCGGGGTTGGATATTCCTTCTTCTTTCACGTTTACTGATTCTGATTTTGACGGTGATTTGGATATTACGACCAAAGGCAGTTTATCCAATGAACTCATCACCATAGAAAATCGAGGTGGACAATACAGTGTCGACTATTCTTTGCCACCAGCACAAAACCGAGAAGATTCACAAACCTTCGCAGCGGCAAGTTTTACTGTTTCTCATAACGGCACATTACTTGATGGTGATATGCAAATATCAACCTTTCATCTTGGTTTTATAGCCGGAACAGGTTGCTCAGGTCCTTCGTTTCCTTCCTCTGATTTCAACCCGCTGATTTCAAATATTAGTGTTTACCGTGATGATGGCTCGGGAAGTTTTGAGTTGTTTTCAGATACTTTAGTTTATGATGAAGCCGGTCCTTTTACTTTAGTCAGCGGACAAATCACACTCAATTTACCCGACCAAAATACTGATTTGCAAATTTTTCCACAAACAAGCAAAGATTATTTTATTGCCTTAAAAGTTCGTCCAACAGCCTCAACACAAACCTGTCACGGCTTTGAGATTTATCCTTTTATAAGCAATGCCGTTGATAGCTTGGTGTTTGACACTTTTAGAGCACAAGACAGAGACAGTTTAATCAAACTTAATGGAGCATTCACTACTGAAGTTATTCCTGAGGAACAATTGATTGTTGCCTCAACCAATAATGCCCCAATCACAACTGGTATTGCTGATAAAATATCCATGGAAGCCCTACCATTCACAACCGATATAAGCACAGATTTTAGCGATGCCGATGGCGATACTTTAAGCTTTAGTGCAGGAGGACTGCCCTTAAGTTTAACGCTCAATGCTAACACTGGCATCATCACAGGAACACCAACTGCTACAGAAGCTACCAACTCCCCCTTTAACATCACTGTCATTGCGACAGATCCACAAGGAGCAACGACCAACAGCCAATTTAACTTGGTGGTCAATCCTTTTGTTGAAGAGATTTTTACTGATGGAATGGAGTAACCACACTAACCAAGACATTCCAAAGGAGTGCCTTGGTTTTTTTACTTTAATCTCAACCTTTCTCAGGCTTCTGCCACCCTTCGATGGTTCTTTGTTTGGCTCGCGAAAGGGTTAACTTTTGTGCATCTGCATCTTTAGTGATGGTACTTCCTGCGCCGATGGTTGCACCTTTACCGATTGTCACCGGTGCAATGAGTTGTGAATCTGAACCGATAAAGACATCGTCTTCGATGGTGGTTTTAAATTTATTTACGCCATCGTAATTGCACGTGATGGTGCCTGCACCGATGTTGCAATTATCGCCTATTTCACAATCACCTAAATAGGTCAGGTGGCTGGCTTTGGAATTGTGCCCAATGGTTGTTTTTTTGGTTTCGACAAAGTTGCCAATTTTAGCTTTTGTAGCCACTTTTGTTCCTGGTCGTAATCGAGCAAAAGGACCAATATCGCAATCGCCTTGAGTGACTACCTCCTCTAGCATCGAGTGTGGTGCGATGCGCGTGCCTTTACCCAATGTGCAATTTTTGATGATGCAATAAGCCCCAATAGAGACATCATCGGCTATTTTGTTTTCTCCTTCTAATATAACACCTGCATCAATGCTTATGTCTTCACCGCAGTCAACAAAACCCCGAATCTGCACACTGTCTGGATCGCGCATACTCACGCCCTGCAGCATCAGATTTTCACGCAGCATTTGTTGCTTTATGGCTTCATTTTTTGCCAATTGCACCCGATCATTTATGCCGTTTATTGTGCGTTGGTCTTCGACTTGAACTGCTTTAAAACTCTTATCTTCTTTATGCGCCAGTCCAATAATATCGGTCAAATACAGTTCCCCTTGGGCGTTATCGGTATTAATTTGTGCCAACCACTTTTTCATGTTTTCCGCAGTCGTCATGATAATCCCCGAATTGACTTCATTAACTTGTCTTTGTTCAGGGCTGGCATCTTTTTCTTCGACAATGGCACTGATAAAACCATCCATATTTTTAATTATACGTCCATACCCAAATGGGTTACTTACTTGTGCAGTCAACACGACTGATGGGTATTTTAGCAATTGAGTCAAATCTTTTACTTGAATCAAGGGTGCATCACCAACGAGCACCAAGACTTTTGCATTATCATCAAGCAATGGTAAAGCACATTGAACCGCATGCCCTGTACCGTTTGGATTGACTTGTTCCACCCAATGAATTTCTTCACCGCTTAAATGGTGCTTGAGTTGTTTTCCTTGGTGACCATAAACCATAATGACTTTATCGGGATTGAGTGCATAACTGGTTTGTAAAATATGCTCAATAATGGTGCTGCCCGCAAAAGGGTGTAACACCTTAAGTTTTTTTGAATTCATTCGCGTGCCTTTGCCCGCTGCTAAAATAACAATATTAAGTGAGTCAACCATATTAAATTTTCGTTAAAAAAGAACCATTTTACACCAACTTTTAATCTTCAAAGATAAATTTGTTTCTTTGCCGTTCTAATCAGGTAGAATAGTGCAAAAATTTATTGAGATATTCATGTCATTAGACACTATTAGCACATTTAATTACCGAGTCTATTACGAACACACCGATGGCGGCGGCGTGGTCTATCACTCCCGATATTTGAACTTTTTTGAGCGTGCACGGACTGATTGGTTAAGGCAACGAAATATTATTCAATCAGATTTACAAAACAAGCATAATATTATTTATGTCGTTACTGCTGCTAATATTCAATTTAAAAAACCCGCTCGGATGGATGATACGTTAACAGTAACATGCAAAATGACAAAAATAAAAAGAGCAACAGTTGAATTTTACCAAGAAATGCACAACCAAGACGGTTTATTGCTGGCTACGGTCGAAATAAAAGCCGCAAGCCTTAAAGCCGATAGTTTTAAAGTTGTTGCCTTTCCACAATTATTAAAAGAGGATTTATTAAGTGAACCAAGATTTTAACTTTATAGAATTAATCATGAATGCCAGCTTGCCTGTTAAAGGCGTGATGTTTTTATTGGTATTGGCATCGATTTCATCGTGGTGGATTATTTTTGCCAAATGGATGAGCCTTAAAGCGGACAGCAAAAAAAGTAAAAAGTTTGAAGACACTTTTTGGTCAGGTGTTGATTTAAACCGTTTATACGACACCATAGTTAAAAAGAAAAAGAAACCCACAGGCATGGAACAAATATTTGAATCAGGTTTTCGCGAATTTTTACGTTCGCGTAAAGCCTCGCAATCTGGGGTCAAAGCCACTGAATCTGCCGATAGAGCCATGCGTATTGCACTCAATAAAGAATTGGATGGGCTTGAACGACACCTGCCCTTTTTAGCAACTATTGGATCAATCAGCCCTTATATAGGCTTACTTGGTACCGTTATTGGCATTATGATTTCATTTCATGCCTTATCCAATGTCACCCAAGCCACCATCGCCTTAGTGGCTCCTGGGATTTCTGAAGCACTTATTGCCACAGCCATGGGCTTGTTTGCTGCCATTCCTGCGGTTATTTTTTACAACAACTTCAACGCTAAAGTAGAACGATTGTATAGCTCTTATGATATTTTTAAAGAAGAGTTTTCGACAATCTTACACCGTCAAGCAGGAGGTTAAATCGTGAGAAGACGCAGAAAAGCCATGGCAGAGATTAATGTAGTGCCTTATATTGATGTCACCTTGGTTCTCCTTATTATCTTTATGATAACCACGCCTTTACTTAATTTAGGCGTTGAGGTGAGTTTGCCCGAGTCCAATGCCAACACCGTATCAATTGAAACCGAACCCGTGATTATCAACATAGATAAAAATGGGCAATTTTTCTTAAGCAAGGGCGGAGAGTTTGAAGCCATTGATGAATCACAACTCGAAGTCAAACTAGCTGCTTTCTTACGCGCAGACAAAAAGCTGCCCGTATTAATTGGTGCAGACAGAAAAGTCGACTATGGTCGTGCTTACGAAGCTTTAGTGGTGGCACAAAAAGCTGGTGCAATGAAAGTTGGCTTAATTTCTGACCCAGTATCAATGGACAAATAACATTTTAACCCATGCTTGATACCCGAATAAAATTTCTTGCCAGTTTATATACGGCACTCTTGATAACAGCGGTTATTGGCTTGCTATTATTTGGCGGATTTCAGTTCAAATCAAAGCCGGTTAAAGGGCAAACCATTCAAGCCATTATGGTTGATGTATCGCAATTGAATGTTAAACAGAGCAGTAAGAAACCAAAAAAAGCAAGTAAACCTGTTAAAATAAAAGAAGCCAAAAAACCAAAAGTCACGCCTGCAAAGAAACAAGCACCAAAAAAGGTTGTGAAAAAACAACCAAAACCAATAAAAAAGAAACCTGCAATTATTCCAAAAAAGGCAAAGCCAAAAATTGATACCAAAGTCTTAGAAAAAGAGCGCAAAGAACAACAAGAAAGAACCCGAAAGAAAAAAGCCTTAGAAAAGCGTAAGCGCGAAAATCAAAAGAAACTTGAAAAAGCCAAGCGTGATTTAGAAGAGCTGGCTAACAAAACTAAAAAACCAACAGAAAATAAACAACCCAACACAAGCACAATCAAAGGCAAATCTGAAGCCGATAAACGCAATGAACTCCTGTCACTATGGATAAATGCGGTACAAACTGCCGTTTATCAGCAATGGAGCCAACCCGCCTCAACCAAGCAGTACATGCAATGCAGTGTAAAGGTTCGTCAAATCCCTGGCGGTGCCGTAGTTAATGTCACCATCGCCTCACCCTGTAACGCCAGTGAAATAGTCAAAAAGTCCATAGTTGACGCCATCATGAAAGCCGAACCACTGCCCTACAAAGGCTTCGAAAAAGTCTTTGACCGCAATGCCATCTTTACATTCAAAGCACAAGAATAATAAAAACACCAATGCAGTTAAACTGTCTCGATTTTCAACTGGCACAGTGGCAAATTATTGCATTAATGATATTTTTATAGACCCCTAGCCCAACAATCCATTAATCACGTCTTTATTAATCACTGACTGTTTAGCTGTTTCTAGGCGGTGAGCACGAACGATGGTTTTGAGGCCTTTGAGGGCGTCTTCGAAGTCGTCATTAATGACAAGATAATCGGCTTCGCCGTAGTGTGATATTTCGTTGAGTGATTTTTTCATGCGTGCGTCGATAACTTTTTTAGAGTCTTGTCCGCGGTTTTCTAATCGGTCGCGTAGGGCTTGGATACTTGGTGGTAGGATAAATATACTCACTGCATCGGGGCGACGTTTCTTTATTTGTTGTGCACCCTGCCAGTCAATTTCTAATACCACATCGTGCCCTTCGTGCAGCATTTTATCGACTGATTCTTGAGAGGTTCCGTAGTAATTGCCAAATACTTCTGCGTGTTCGAGAAAATCACCTGCCGTTATTTTTTGTTTAAATTTTTCTTCATCAATAAAAAAATAATGGTAGCCCTCAATTTCACGTGAACGTGGTGCACGAGTGGTGGATGAAACCGATAGTTTTAGGTGATTGGTGTCTCGGACGAGGGCATTAACGAGGCTGGTTTTGCCTGTGCCAGAGGGTGCAGATACGATAAAAAGTGTGCCGATTAATTTGCCTTGCATAGTCAATTACTCGATGTTTTGAATTTGTTCACGCATTTGCTCAATTGCTACTTTGAGGTTGATGCTCGATTGTGAGGTCAGTATGGTAGCAGACTTTGAGCCTATGGTGTTAGCTTCGCGGTGTAATTCTTGTATCAAAAAGTCTAATCGACGACCAACGGGTTCATCCAGCTCAATCACGCGATGAATTTCTTTGATGTGAGTGTTGAGTCGATCTGTTTCTTCGATAATGTCGGCTTTTTGCAACAACATGGCGAGCTCTTGTTCAAATCTATCTTCGTTGTGTTCGACATCTATTTCTTCAAGTTTTGCTAATAAGCGCTCTTTTAAACTTTTTTGAATTTCGGGTATGTGTTGTTCAACTAAGTCTTTGGTTTGACTGATGACGGATAATTTTTCAAGTAATACCGCTTTTAATGCTTCTCCTTCACGAATACGAGCTTTAAGTAATTTGGCAGAGACTTGTTGGATTAAATCCAAGGTGGTTTGTTCGAGTTCACTGGTGTCTTTGGGTGATTGTATAACCAATTGTGGCCATTTTAAAATGTCCATGGTGTTAAAGTCGGTTTTAATGCCTATGACTTTTTTGTTGACCACGTCACTGCAGGCTAATAATTGTTTGAGTAAGGGTGTGTTGATACTCAGTTCATTAATATCGGCATCGGGATTGGGGTAATATTTGATAAATATTTCCACTTTGCCACGATTAAGGTAGCCAGTAATAAGTTTGCGGATTTCACCTTCGGTTTTACGTAAAAAATCGGGTTGACGAATAGTAACATCCAAAAAACGTTGATTTACCGAGCGCATTTCGCAGGTGAATCGACCAAATAGGGTTTGAACATCGCCATTAGCGAAAGCGGTCATGGATTTGAGCATAGTGTATTTACTGTATTTTTTCGGTATTATAACGCATTAAAAAACCCATGTGTAATGTCATGGGCTTTTAAATACTCAAATCCCGAAATGCTCGTCAAATTATTTTAAATACTCGGCTAAGTCAGTGCTGCCACCGATGTGCTTTCCATCAATAAATATCTGTGGCACGCCCGCCCCTCCTGTGAGTGCACGTGTTGTCACGTGAGTTGCGTCTTTGCCGATGACGATTTCTTCATAATCCATGCCTTTTGCATCCAACATTTCTTTGGCTTTTTTACAAAATGGGCAAGTAGATTTGCTTACGATTACGATTGACTCGGGAGCTTTGGCTTTCGGATTAAGGTGTTTTAACATGGTATCCGCATCGGATACGCCAAATGGGTCTCCAGGTTTTTCTTCTTCGATAAACATTTTTTCAATTACGCCATTTTTAACAATCATGGAATAACGCCACGAGCGTTTACCAAAACCAATTTCAGATTTATCCACTAACATACCCATGCCTTTAGTAAATTCACCTGTGCCATCGGGCAGCATTTTGACGTTTTTAACTTTTAGGTCATCTGCCCATGCATTCATCACGAATGTATCATTAACACTAACACAGTAAATTTCATCAATGCCATTGGTCTTTAGAACGGGGGCTAATTGATCGTATCGGGGTAAATGAGAGGATGAGCAGGTTGGAGTAAATGCACCTGGTAGTGAAAAAACTGCCACGGTTTTATTGGCAAATAATTCATCAGTACTCCATTTGTGCCAATCAAAATTGTGACGAACGGGAAAGGTGACTTGTGGTATTTTTTGTCCTGTTTTATCTTGCATAGTATTTTCTCTTAGTTTGATTAATTTATGGTTCTATTATTGTTTGGACTTGGTCTTTTGTAAAATTGAATATATCTATCGCTATATTCTAAAAAACATATCATTCTATTTTTTGAGTGTATTATTGATAATAAATTTGATTCCTTCCATTTGATTTTGCCTTATAAAGACACTGGTCAGCAGCGTCAAACCAACTTCTTAGATCGCAATTGTTTTTATCGATTTCTGCGAGTCCAATACTAACTGTGTAGTTAACCACTTGAGTGTTTTTGTGGTTGATGGGCTTTATTTTACTTTGAATTGATTGGGAAATTTGGATTGATTTTGATAGTTGGTAAGGAATAACTGCAGCAAACTCATCGCCTCCAAAGCGACCAACAATAGCGTCTTTTGGCATCGATTTTTTAATACTCAAGGCAATACTTTGTAAAACTTCATCGCCAATAGAGTGGCCGAATTCATCATTAATACTTTTGAAATTATCAATATCAACAAGAATGATTGATGCGGTTTTGTTTGTGTTTTTACAATTTTCAAGCATGAGCTCTACTTTTTCTTGCCAAGACCTTCGATTGTATACGCGTGTTAAAAAATCAACCTCACTTAATGTTTTTAATTTAATATTTTGTTTTTGAACTTTTCTAACAAGTTTATAACTACCAAGACTGACGAAAAATGTATGTAACAGCATTATAGGTAAGCAAGCCAGAATAACAGCCGTGCTGGTGTAGGGCTGAAAAGCGAATTGGGTAAAGATTGTTGGGAGTAAAATACCAGCAAGAGCAAAAGGAAGTGATCTTAACCATAACATTTTAATGCCACTACTAATTTTGTCAGCGGTTGTGATGGTTAATAATAGTACCGAAGGGAGTAAGTTAAAATGCAATAAAGAAGCCCAGGTGCCAGCAATAAATGAGTCAAAAATTAGATTGTTTCGTTCCGAAACAAATGGGGTTTTGCTTTTTTTTGCTCTTAAAAATGCAAAATAAGGCCAAAAATAACAAGTAAATAACCACCACAGCCAATATGGGTAAGGCGAATTATTTTCAGACAAAACAACAGCAATCGGAATACCTCCTAAGCCCATGCCCAAGATACGGAATTTGTAAACAATTGTCGGCATAAAAGTTTTATGCTTGTCACTTATCTTTTCGTTATGCATTCTTTACCTTCTGTTTTTATAATCCCCTAATCCTTATACCCAAGCTTAGCATATTTTTTATCCCTGTATAGAAGTTCTCACGATTTAGACTTTTTTGGTTCATTTTTATGGTTGATTAGACCGCTGAGTTTCCTATTCCTTTCAATTTATGTAATAAGTGGGTGAAAAATAAGTCCTGCCGTTCTTTCCAATTGCTTTAAGTCTAAACTGTTTGTTTTTAATGTTTTTTCTGTTGAGTTTTATTTCAAATCCATTGTTGGGTGAATTGGGATCAGAAATCTCTGGAAATTGTTGTTCTATGCCTTCATTTTTATTTCTGAAATTTGTAATCTCTATTTTCTCAAGACCTTCAAACCAAAGCGATTGTATGCCGATGCGATCTAAAATTACCCAACCCGAAACCCTAACTTCAGACTCATTGACTTGTGAATTGACATAAAATAGTGGCGGAATATCGCACTTTCCCTTATCATTAATTTTAAATAAGTGAAACTGTTTGTTACTTTGTTCAATATTAACCGTTTCAAGAAAATTCATTTGTGGAAAATAGTGACACAGCTGTGCATAATATTTGCCTTTATTCTTGAGCTTGAGTGTTGAGTCTTCAACCACTAATAGGGCTTTTTGTCTGAAGCTCGATGGTTCTTCCAGTAACATGCCCATTATTTGAAGTTGTTTTTGCCTGCCGTGTTTAACGTTTTTTTCATGGGACAACACTTTGATATCATCTGTTGTATTCAGTTCAAATGCCAACTGAGCAGCAGTCATAAAATAATCAGCAACTAAATTATTTACACCTAAAACTTTAAGGTTTTTATCCACTTCTATTGACAGTTTGTTCCATCCAATGGAATTATCTAAGATTCGTGCTTGGATAGTTGAGGTTTCTTTTTTATTAAAGGTCAAAACCAACAACAGAAGCAATGAAAAAACACCTCCGCTTACCACCGCTAAATTAATCAACCTTTCATGTTTTGGCAATAAAAATGAAACCAAAATCAAGACGGGAACATAAGAAATCAACAACCAATGAACTGTTGTTCGTAACCCATCGGCAAATAAACTGGTTATAAAATAAAATAAGGCATGTAACCCAGCTGTTAACAATACCCACTTAATGACTCTGGGTTGTTGCTTAATCTGTGTAATGCCTTTGAACCAAACAAATAGCACCACGGGTGTAATGACAATAAATTGCGAGAGGGCAAAATTGAGGTTGCTCAGTTGAAATTCCCATGGATGTCTGCGACCAAACTGGAAAACAAAAAGAGCGAAATCGTGGCGGGCATTAAAATACAGTATCGGCAATAACCCCAATAACCCAAGTGGCAAAGCAAGCATCAAAGCAGGCTTAAGCACCCGTGGTTCTTTATAATAGAGTGCAACAAAAGCGATACCTGCAAAAAACAACCAAATCCACATTCTCACATGCACATTAAGGCTCATTGCCAAGAGTAAACCTAGGGTAATCCAATCTTTAATTTTGTTGTATTTAATCGATTTAACAAAGAAGTAACTCAGCCAAAGCACAAAAAACAACAGCCAAACATCAGGTAATGCCATGGTTGCAATTAAGACCAACAAGGGAATAGATAAAATTATGAGTGTCTTTTGAGCTTTAACGGCAAACTCTCTTGCCAGTAAAAAAGCAGCATAAAGTGAGCCAATAAAGCTCAAATAAGAAAATAATCGCAGGGAGAAATAATGATTTCCAAAGACTTCTGTTCCAAGACGAATCATCCAAGGATTCCATCCGGGTACTTCTGCATAAGACCAATTTAAATGTTGCGCTTCTAACCAATAAAAAGCTTCATCTCCAAACAATTGCATGTTAATGACTAACCAAACCTGTAAAATTAACAGGCTTAAAACAAAGATAATGCGTAGAAATGCTGGCACTTTTAGCATTCAGGGATTTTTAAGTATTTACCCGCACGAATCAGATAGCGAGGTGCTTTTAATCGGTTCAAGCGCGCAATTTCTTGACGGCTTGTGCACCTAAATTTTCGGGCAATTTTACCTAAAACATCCCCTGATTTGACTTTATAGCGGAAATAGCCTTGTGTCTCACGAAAATCGGCATCGTGCAATGATTGGGCGAGTTTCATAAACTCTCGGTCTTGACACTTGCTGTTAAAAACGCCTTCTAAGGACTGAGGAATACGTAAATCAACATGGGCTTTTATTGTATTATCCGCTTTAATTCCAGAGTTTAAATTACGCAATATTCTAAACCAGCCTTCGCTGCGTTGTTCTTGCCCCAAACAAATAGCCAACTCACTTAAAGAAGTGGGCTTGGCTAAATTTACGGTGATAATATCCGTGTTGATTTCTTCTAAGCTGACATTAAACCGTTCTGGGTCTTGAAAAATTAACATGGCAGCTAAAACAACGGGCACATAATGGCGTGTTTCACGGGGCAAGTCATAATAGAAGTTTTTATCCCAAAGGGGTTTGTTTTTATGCTGCTTATTTAGTCTTCTAAAGCGGTTTTCACCCGAGTTATAAGCCGCCAATACTTTCGCCTTATCACCATCGTATAAATTAAGCTGTTCATTAATGTAGGCAGCTGCAGCTTGTGCGGATTTTTTCGGATTAAAGCGCAAGTCATAGGCACCATCTTTACCAGATAATCCCAAGCGTCTTGCCGTGGCGGGCATTAACTGAAATAACCCTCCAGCTCCAGCACGTGAGCGAGAATGAACTTTGCCGCCTGATTCTTGTGCCATAATGGCAAGTATTAAGGCTTCATCTAAAATGTATTTTTTAAAAGACGGTAGCATCTCTTTTTTTAAGAACTGGTAATATTGCCACGTATTGATTAGCTGAGGTCTTTTCCAAGTCAACCACTCATTTAATGCACCACGAATCAATTCATTTTTCATGTAGTTGCTAGAGAGGTGAATCTTTTTATTTCTTTTGTGCTTTTCTGGAAAATCCAAATCATTTTGAGTTGGGCTAACTTGCTCATCGGTAATAACCTCTTGGTCAACTGGTAACAAACCTCTTTCTTGCATCCATGAACTCATTTGATTATCAAATTCTTTTTTACATTCCATATCTGCGTAACACTGTGTCATGGACTCGATGATTTCCATGCTCTTGGTTGATTGCTGGTTGCTTAAAGTGCTAGTCAATACCGTGTTTTCATTTTCACTCACTTGAGAAATTTGTTGCTTTTTTATGCTTTGGCACGAGATAAATCCCAACAAAGAAATAACCGTTAATAAAATATTTTTCATGTTCGCTTTACAGACCCTATTCTCATTGTGTAATATGTTATCAACTAAATAACAGTGTTTATAAAATTCTTGTTTTATGAGTGTTTTAACTTCAATAAAGAAATTGATGAGATTATCGGACATCTCAAAAGAATTAACAAGTCAAGAATCTGAACAATTGCATTTAGCACTGACAACCCTGATGATTGAAATGATTCGAGCAGACTTTATCGAACTGCAAAAAGAAAAGAAAATTATGCTCGATGTTATTACAGCCGGTATGGATTTATCGGATGAAGAGGCTAATTCTCTGATTGAAAATGCTGAAGTCAATAGTGATTTTACACTCTCACTACAGTCTCATACCTCTGTAATAAATAATTTTTTAACGGGGGCTAAAAAGAAGACTTTTATGAAAAATTTATGGGTTTTAGCCAACATTGATAATGAACTGCATAAATTAGAGTTTAACTTATTAAATAAAGTGGGAGAGTTACTCGGTTTCTCGCAAGCCCAACTTAACCAGATTTATATTGACAATAACTAATAACAGGTAATATTATGGATTTAACCCATTTCCTTAAAATAATGAAAGAGAAAAATGGATCTGACATGTTTCTCAGCACAGGTGCTCCAATCAACATTAAGGTTGAAGGAGTCTTACAACCGCTTGGAAGTACTCCTCTTCCAAATGGTTTAGTCAAAAAAATTGCTTATTCCATTATGGATGAAGGGCAAGTTCCTCAATTTGAAAAAGAATACGAATTAAATCTAGCAATATCTCTTGCTGGAGTTGGACGTTTCCGTGTTAATGTGTTTAAACAACGCAATGAAATCGGCATGGTTATTCGAACCATTAAAACCGAAATACCATCGGCAAAAGATTTGAAAATGCCTGAACTGTTAAATGAACTCATTTTAGAAAAACGTGGACTCATTCTTGTAGCCGGAGCCACAGGTTCAGGTAAATCTACCACTATGGCATCCATGATTAATCACCGCAATGAACAAATGACGGGGCATATCTTAACCATTGAAGATCCAATTGAATTTATGCATCGGCACAAAAAGTCCATTGTTAATCAACGCGAAGTGGGCTCGGATACCCACAGTTATCACAATGCACTTAAAAGTGCTTTACGTGAAGCACCAGATGTTATTCTGATTGGTGAAATCAGGGACAAGGACACCATGGAAGCCGCCATTTCTTTTGCTGAAACAGGGCATTTGTGCCTTGCAACCATTCACGCAAACAATTCAGATCAAGCCATTGAGCGGGTACTCAATTTTTTCCCAAGTGATACGCATAAAAACGTCTTGTTAAACTTGGCATTAAATATCAAAGCTATTATTTCACAGCGTTTAGTTAAAAACAAAGCAGGCAAACGCCTGCCTTCTTGCGAAATTTTGATCAATACACCGATGATTCGTGAAATGATTCGCCGTGGTGAAGTCAATAAGCTCAAAGAAGCCATGGAAGCCTCACTAGATGATGGTATGCGCACATTTGACACCGATTTATACGAACTGTACAAGAAAGACGTTATTACTTTAGAAGAGGCTTTACAAAATGCTGATTCCGCTCAAGGTTTGAAAGTAAAAATCAGTTTAAATGAAGGCAGTGATGATGACATAAGTGAAACATCAGGAATTCAAAGCAGTTCTGATAGCTTTTTTTAGGCATCTTTATTCGCATTTAGACTTCTGAGTCATTTCACGGTATAATATTTTTTCCTTAAAATGGCTCACTGGATATAAAAGGCTATGAAAATTATTATAAAACCGATTATTGCACTTGTTTTATGCCTGACGTTAGTCGCATGTAACAATTCTGAATCGACTGATACAACCGAAAAACCAGCAAAAAAAGAAAATAACCGCTACCCTGGCAAAAAGGTTTATTACCACTCAATGGATGGCACACCAACCACAGCCGACCCCGTTCGAGCCGCAACGGTTTACACTAATTTTTTAGTGCTAAATGAGTTTGACACGCTCTATTCATACAAATATTTAAAACGTCCTTATGAATTAAAAACTAATCTCGCCACGGCGATGCCACAAGTCAGTGATGATGGCTTAACTTATACTATTACAATTAAAAAAGGGGTTAAATTTCACGACAATAAAGCCTTTGAAGGCGGTAAAGGTCGGGAAGTGCTCGCCAGTGATTTTGTTTATTCCCTTAAGCGTCATTTTGACAAAAAATTTAAATCTCAAGGAGCTTGGTTGTTTTCGGGGCGGATTGTCGGTTTAGATGATTGGAAAAAACAAGGCTCAGATTATTCTCAGACAATTCAAGGCTTGCAAGCCCTTGATGACTACACCATTCAAATTAAGCTAATTGAACCCTATCCTCAATTAATTTATACCCTTGCCATGGGATTCACTGCTTTAGTGCCACACGAAGCGGTTGAATTTTATGGCGACGAATTTGGCTCTAATCCTGTCGGTTCAGGCCCCTTTATTTTACAATCTTTCAATCAGGAAAAAGCCATTTATTTTGCCAACCCAGACTTTAGGCAAGAACCACTGGACTTAGCGTTTGAAGGCTATGAAGAGTCCATACATGGATTTACTGGTATTAAAGAACTAAAAGGAAAATCCCCGCCTTTTATTGATGTTATGGAGGTGCATTTTGTTAAGGAGTCCTCTTCGCGTTGGAATTCATTTACCAAGGGCAATGAAATTCAATTCACCACTGTTCCAAAAGAACAGTCCAACTCTGTTATCATGACTAAGAAACCGTTAAAACTGTATCCACAAATCACGGACAATTACCACAACATGTATATGGTTGAAGCGGGTTTTGTGTATTCAGGCTTTGACATGATGAATCCAATATTTGGTAACAATGGAGATCCCGAACACGATGCCAGAAACAAGGCTTTACGCTGTGCTATTCGCAAAGGTTTTAATTGGGATCAACGAAATCGAGCCTTTTATTTTGGACTTGGTACAATCTTTCCTGGCGTCATTACACCTGCAGTTATGGAATTTGACCCCACTATGTCCAAAGATGCCATTACCCTTGATATAGAAGGGGCAAAAAAACTCCTTAAAGAAGCCAATTGGAATGCCGATAATTTACCTGAATTAAAATACCACACCTCTGGCAATGTTACTAATCGCTTGTTTTACGAACAATTCAGAGGGTTTTTAAAGAAAATTGGTTACCCCGTTAATAAAATAAAATACAACCCTTATCCCAGTTTTGGTGCTTTTAATAAAGCCTTAAAAAGTGGTAAAACACCTTTCTTTTCGTTAGCATGGGGTCTAGACTACCCCGATGCAGAAAACACACTGCAATTATTTTATGGACCCAACAAATCGCCTGGATCAAATAATTTTAATTACCAAAACCCTCAGTTTGATGCCCTCTTTGATAAAGCCAAAATCATGCAACCATCACCTGAACGCACCGTTTTATATCAAGAACTTAATCAAATGGTGATTGATGATTGCGTGGTGATTTCGGGTTTGTCTCGAAATAAAATATACCTCTGGCACCACGATGTCATCATGTACCCCGACAGAGAAATACTGGGTGGTTTTTTTGCACGTTATGTCGATGTTAAGGAGTAAATAAGTGGATATTTTAAAATTTGCAGTACGTAAACTGTTTGGTGGCATTCCTTTAATATTGGGTGTAACGTTTATTTCATTTTTGCTCATGGTTTATTTTGGACCTGACTTAACATGGGAAAAACTTGGTAAAAATCCAACTCAACAGGATATTATAGATGTCCGACATGAATTGGGTTACGATCAATCCTTTGTCAAACGCTATGGTAATTACCTCAAACAATTAGTAACTCTGGACTTTGGCAGTTCTCAAATGACTGACAAAAAAGTCTCAACCATTTTAAAAGAAACTATGCCTGTTTCGCTGCACTTAATTATTCCTGGTTTTATATTGGGTAATATCATTGCAGTAGCATTGGCATTATTTGCTGCCTATCATCGAGGGACGTGGTTGGATAAACTGATTATGACAGGCTCAGTTGTTGGCATGAGCATCTCTTTTTTAATTGTAATTATCGCTTTTCAATTGCTGTTTTGCTCTTCTTATGGGCTTGATTTATTTCCCGTTAGAGGGTGGGAGGTCTACAATAACGAGGGCAACATTATTTGGTCTCAATACTTCAAATACGTCACCGTACCAACACTTGCAACAGTATTTGTTGCTCTGGGATACAACACCCGGTTCTATCGTGCTGTTTTGGTTGAAGAAATGACCAAAGACCATGTGCGAACAGCCAGAGCCTTTGGACATAAACCTGCATCTATCTTGTTTAAAAGCATTTTAAAAAATGCCATGGTGCCTATCACTACACGCATTATGTTTTCCATTCCTTTGGTTGTTGTTAGCGGCAGTTTGTTGATTGAGAGTTACTTTGGTATTCCTGGTGTTGGCAAAATCACTTACGATGCTATTGTTGCGGGCGATCAAAATATCCTAAAAGCCATTGTTGGTTTAACGGCTGTGTTATTCGTCATCGTGCTATTATTAACCGACATCTTATACCGCGTCTTTGATCCGCGTGTGGAGCTCAAATAATGACATCAAAAACTTTAACTAATGCAAACGAATTTGACCCTAATAATTTTGAAAAAGGGGACTCTCTGTGGGACAAAGCGTGGTATAAATTTAAGCGTGATCGCATGGGGAAAACAGGTGCATTTATTGTGCTGATTTACTTTATCATTGCTTTGGGTGTGTGGTTTGGAATCTGGGGAGGGGCTTGGAGCGATACTTCTGATGATTTATGGCAAGGACCAAGCATGCAACACTTGTTTGGAACCAATGTTATTGGATCAGATGTATTAACCCGCGTCATTTACAGCACCAAAGTAGCTTTTGAAGTGGGGTTTGTTGTGGCAGTTTTATCCACAGTTTTTGGGGCTATTTTAGGTTCTTTGTCTGGCTATTTTAGCGGCACTTGGGTTGATTCTGTCATTCTATGGCTAATGGGAGTCCTCGACTCCATTCCATTTTATTTGTTTGTAGCAGCTGTTGCTTTTGCTTTAAAAGAGAACCCATTTGCCATGCATATTGCCATGATTGCCACCTTTTGGACAGGAACGGCTCGGGTAGTGCGTGGTGAAGTTATAAAACTCAAAGGACAAGAATTTGTCGAGGCAGCCAAGTCAATAGGTGTCACCGAAACAAACATCATCTTCAAACACATTATGCCAAATACCTCACATATTTTGCTGGTGCAATCGACTATTGCTTTTGTAGCGGCCATTAAATCAGAAGTCATCTTGAGCTTTTTGGGACTCGGTGTTAAAGATGGTGTTTCATGGGGATTAATGATTTCAGAATCCACTCAAGATGTCCTGGCAGGGCATTTTAATAATTTTCTCTCTTCATCTGTGTTCTTATTCGTGCTTGTTATCGCTTTTAATATGTTTTCTGATTCCATGCAAGATGCACTTGATCCCAAAAAGGTCAGCTAATGAAAATTCTATCTATTTTAGCTTTATTCATTTTAATCAATTCATGTGGTAGCAGCCCATCTCGCCGTGTACATGAAAAACAACGCACCCCTTCAGATGTGCAAATAAGTTCGCTAGATTTTAAACACAATAACATAGAATTGCGTTTTGAATACCGCACCAGTGTTGAAAAAACCTTAACCTCAATGGATTGCGATTTAATTCTTGGTGAGCAACCCTCAATTAAATTAACCAAAACAACCAACATTGATCTCGGTGCTTTTTCGACAGAAATTATACCTTTTAATTTAACTTCCTTGCCGACTAACAATCATGACAAAACCATTGACTACACTCTGCAATGTAAAGCCACTTACAACAAGGGAAAAGAATACATGCACAAAGAATCAACACTCCATTTAGTGCCCTCAAGCGTGAACAAATACAGATAAAACCTTTACTGAAAGACTTTGTCCATCCTTATTAGGGAAGTGTAGCCTAGAGTAAGAGCGAGTTACCGTATTTTTTTTGCATGAGCTCAGCAAATAGATGCGTGCCCTTTTTGACGGCATTGACCCAATCCTCTCCTGCGGACTCATTGGCATTATCACTAATAAATTTATACGCCTCAAAAGCGACATCATGATGCTCGCACACTTTCTTTAAAGCATAAGCTTCCATATCCACTAGGTCAATCTCAATACCAAGTCCTTCAAGCTGTTTTTTAGCATCCGTAATAAAGCGATCACTAGTGCCCAAAACAATGCCTTGCTTTTCAGGCAAAACTTCATTGCTCAAAGGCGTAATGCCACGCGGAAAATTCAACCCTCTTACATCCATATCAGCTTGCACAAAGTGAGCGACTTTATGCAAACCAATCAAATTGGCAACACCACCTGCGGTTCCGTAGTTAATAACCAATTCAGGTGAAAACGTCAAAATTGCTTCATACAATTTTATACAAGCATTGATTTTTCCAATTCCCGTGTGAATCACTGGTGCTAATTTTTCTAAACCAACTGCTTCGTCTTGCAATGCGGTGACAATAATATAATTCATGCCTTTTTTGAACGGTAAAAACGACATCTTACACAAAAACAAAACGTTTGCACAACCATGCAGTATAATATCGGCTCTTAACACAAATTACTCAGATGAAAACTGCATTAATTACAGGAGCCAACCGCGGCATTGGATTAGAGATTGCCAAACAATTACAGCAACAAAACTACAAAGTCATTGCCGCTTGCCGTCATTCGAGTAAAGAGCTGGATGCACTTAATTGTCAGATTGAGACAGGTTTTGATGTCGGTGATAGTCAATCGGTCAAAAATCTGGCCGATAAACTCACGACTGCAAAGCTTGATTTGTTGATTAATAACGCTGGCATTTTAAGCAGCATGGATTTAGAAAATCTTGACTACGACGCCATTCGTCAACAATTTGAAATCAATACCTTGGGACCCTTGCGGGTAACAGAGAATTTCCTGCCGCACTTATCAAATGGTGCTAAAATTGCCATTATCACATCTCGAATGGGCTCCATTGCCGATGGTTCTGGCGGGCAATACGGTTACCGAATCAGTAAAGCTGCCGTTAATATGGTCGGCAGTTGTTTGGCACATGACTTAAAACCCAAAGGCATTGCGGTGGCTTTATTGCATCCAGGGTATGTGCGAACCGACATGACTGGCAATCAAGGGTTTATAGATGCACAAGAATCTGCACAGGGGCTTATTCAACGCATCAAGGAACTTAATTTAGGTAATTCAGGAGGATTTTGGCACACAGACGGGACAGAATTGCCATGGTAGATAGAAGCTATTTTTTTAATCGAGCATTGCTTGCTGACAAGTGGCATGATAACGTTCGCGTCATTATTGATGCTAATGGCAAATTTTCAAAAATCAGCCCAAATGCAACAAAACAAGACGGTGATATCGTATTGGATTGCGTTATCCCAACCATTCCCAACTGCCATTCTCATGTGTTTCAGCGGTGTATGGCTGGATTAACCGAATTTAAAACGGCAGATACTGACAGTTTTTGGTCCTGGCGAGATTTAATGTACCAATACGCCAATCAAATTAATGCCAAACAACTCTATCATATTGCTAAATACGCTTATAGTGAAATGCTAGAAGCGGGGTACACTTCGGTGTGCGAATTTCATTACATACACCGTGATTTAAGCGATAATAATAACGTAAAAAACATGTCATTAGCGATTATAAAAGCCGCACACGACGTGGGAATTTCCCTTACATTGCTGCCCGTTTTATATACGCAAGCCCATATTAATGGCAGTCAACTAAGCCCTTTGCAACAACGATTCAAGCTTGATACTGATGAATACATTGCACTTTATGAGTCCCTACAAAAACAACTCTTTGAAGAACAAAACACAGGAATATGTTTTCATTCTCTGCGCGCTGTTTCATTGGAACAAATGCAGTATGTTCTCAAAGAATTAGACAAAGGACAACCTATCCACATACATATTGCAGAACAGCAAGCAGAAATCGAACAAATTCAACAACACACTCAAATGCGACCAGTTGAGTACTTATACCAGCACATCAATATTGATAAAAACTGGTGTTTAGTGCATGCCACTCATCTTGATGATAAAGAGATAAAACTCATTGCCAACTCACATGCCATTGCAGGAATTTGCCCACTAACAGAAGCCAACTTAGGCGATGGCGTGTTTCGATTGCCTGAGTTTTTGCACCAGCAAGGCAGGCTTTCGATTGGTTCGGATAGCCATATTATGATTAACCCTTTCCAAGAAATACAAATGCTGGAATATTCTCAACGCTTGCACAAGCAACAACGAGTGATTGCTAGTTCATCAAGTAATCGACATGTCGGCACATTACTATGGATAAAAGCTGTTAATGGTGGTGCACAAGCTTGCCAATTGCCTGTTGATGGCATACAAATAGGACAACAAGCCAATTGGATTAGTTTAGATACAAGTCATCCCTTATTAGTTAACTTATCAGGAGAGAAATGTTTGGATTCGGTGATTTTTGCCAATAACCAAATTTCTTACCAAACTTACTTAAAAGGCAAAAAAATCATTCCAATGCAACAAAGCATTAAAGAAAACTACAAAAACACATTAAAATCACTAAGAAACTAAGTATTTTGATTTTTTTTTGTTATCATAGCGGGTCGCATAATAATGCATAACACTTTAGATATTTAGGAAAAGATAATGGCAAGAGTTACAGTTGAAGATTGTTTAGAATTTGTTGATAACCGATTTGAGTTGGTTCAGTTAGCCGCAAAACGCGCCCGTTTAATTGCCAACGGTCAAGCACCATTGGTTGAAGAAGAGAATGACAAACCAACCGTTTTGGCGTTACGTGAAATCGCTGCTGGGTTAATGACAACTGAAAAATTAAAAGAATTAGAGCTCGAACAAAAACGCGTTCAAGAACTTGATGAATGGAATGCGGCTGCAGAAGAACAAGATTCTCAAATGATTTAACTTCAAATGCAGGTAATTATTAACACGATAACCCCAAATAAGTCGTGACTGAAGAACCCACAGTCACGACCATACTCACTCACCCTGCAGTTGTTTCTGCACAAAAAACACTCACCAACCTAACCAATAACTATTTAAAGCCTAATGAACAGTTGATTCTTTCAAAAGCAATCAATTATGGAGCCACCGCACACAGAAAACAATTCCGCAAATCGGGTGAACCCTATATTACACACCCAATTACAGTTGCTGCGATTCTAGCCAAGCATCAGTTTGACATTAATACCTTATGTGCCGCCCTGTTGCACGACACCATAGAAGACACCGATGTTACTGAAAAAGCGTTAAAAAAACAATTTAATAAAACGGTTGCATACCTCGTTCAAGCCGTTACCAAACTGGATAAACTCAAGTTCCGCAATTTGCACGAAGCGCAAGCAGAAACCTTCGTCAAAATGCTTTTTGCCATGGCAGAAGATGTGCGTGTTATTATCATCAAACTTGCCGATAGGTTGCATAATATGCGCACCATTGCAGCAATGAGCGAGTCGAGTCGTAAACGAATAGCTAGAGAAACACTTGAGGTTTATGCTCCTATTGCCGAACGATTAGGACTAAAATCAATACAAGAAGAAATGGAAGATCACGCATTTTCCGCACTGCTTCCCAATATTTCTGAAAAAATAGTAAGAAATGTCAACGAATTATCAGGCAACAGAAAAAAAGCCATCGAAAAAATTCAAAAGAAAATCTCAAAAGCTTTGTTGCACTCAGGACTTACACCCACAGTTGATGGCAGGCAAAAATCCATCTACAGTATTTATAAAAAACAAAAGAGAAAGAACCTAAAATTTGAACAAATTCATGATGTTTTTGGTATCCGAGTCATTGTTAAATCTGTTCAAGATTGTTATATTGCACTTGGCGCTATTCATGGGCTTTATGCCCCGCGCGAGCACAGTTTTAAAGATTATATCGCCGTGCCAAAATCCAATGGTTATCAATCCCTACACACTTTGGTAACAGGTCCCTATGGACTGGCAATTGAGATACAAATTCGTACCGATGAAATGGATAAAGTGTGTGAATCTGGCGTAGCCGCTCATTGGATGTATAAATCAAACGACCACAAAAATGACAAAAGATTAACTTTAGCACGCAACTGGTTGGGTTCTCTACTCAGTTTGCAAAAAAACACGGGAAGCTCATTGGAGTTTTACGAAAACATGAAAAAAGATTTAATCACCGATGAAATCTATGTTTTCACCCCACGGGGAAAGATTATTCAATTACCATTAAATTCCACAGTTTTGGATTTTGCTTATGCTATTCACACAAAAGTTGGTTCTCATGCGGTTGCCTCTGAGGTCAATGATAAGCCCGCCTCCTTAAAACAAAAGCTCCACACTGGGCAAACGGTTAATATTATTACCGATGACAAAGCAACACCTCAAACCGAATGGTTGCAAATTGTCACCACCAGTAAGGCTCGAACTGCCATTCGGCAAGCCTTAAAACAAATCAAAGATGAAGATGCCGTCTTTGTGGGTCACAGAATGCTCGATAGAGCCTTAGACACCTATGGATACTCCTTTGATTCATTAGACAAACGTGCCATCAAACGCGTACTAAAGTATTATAAAAAAGCAAGCATGGATGAGTTGCTAAAATCTTTTGCTCTTGGTGAGTTGTTGCCTTCAATAGCAGCAAAAAAACTCTTGCCTTTACTTAAGCAACGTGGAATTGGCAAAACCTATTCGCCCAAAGAAGCCCTGTCAATTACGGGCAAAGAAGGGTCTATCATCAATTACCCGCATTGTTGTGAGCCCATTGTTGGTGATGAAATCGTCGGTTATTTAAGCCCCGCCAAAGGCATTGTTGTGCACCGAAAAAATTGTGCCAACTTAGAAGAACTCGAAAAGCACCCAGAACGCATGGTAGTCATGAACTGGGATTTAGAACAAACCATGATGTTTCAAACAACCATACAAATGGATGTTATTAATAAACAAGGTGTGCTGGCAAAACTTGCCAGTGTTGTGGCTGATAACCACGGCAATATCGAACGCTTTGAGCAACTTGATCGCGATGGCAATTATTCAGGGTTAGAATTTCACTTAAGCATTGCCGATACCGAAAAACTCAATAATATTTTATATAAACTAAGGCAATTACCCGAAGTCTTAAAAGCCAACAGGAAAGAATTCAAATGAGAAAAATTATTCAAACAGACAATGCGCCCAGCGCAATAGGAACGTATTCACAAGCCGTTGTTCACAATGGCGTATTATACACTTCAGGGCAAATTCCCATTAATCCGAAAACAGGAGAAATGTTAGAAGAAGACTTTTCCAAGCAAACTCATCAAGTCTTCAATAACCTACATGCCATAGCTATAGCTGCAGGTACCAGCCTCCAAAACACTTTAAAACTCAATATTTTTGTACAGGACTTGTCGTATTTCGCCACATTAAATGCTATTATGTCCGAATACTTTGAGCAACCGTACCCTGCACGAGCAGCAATTCAAGTCGCAGGATTACCCAAAAATGCCATGGTTGAGATGGATGCGATTATTGCTGTGTAATGCATTAGTACAACAAACTGAGAAAAACTAGAGACAATTATGAAAAAAATCAATCAATCTATATTAATACTTATTCTGCTTTCAATAGCTGCCATAGGTTCTACTAAAGAAGCAGCCAAAGAGATGTATATTTTAACACTAAATCTTGATGGTTTAGTTCATTATGATGGTGGAATAAACAACCTAAGAGCAACCTCGCCCTCTTTAACTGGAACAAAGAAGCTTGATATAAAATCAGTTGCTACACAAGAGTATTTACAATATTTAAAAGACAATTTATCACAAATAAAATCGCAGATAGAATCTATAATCAATCGTCCCCTAGGGAAAACATTTGACTATTATTATGCAAACTTTGGTATGGCTGTACGTCTAACAGCTTCTGAGGTTGAAAGAATAAAGCAATTAGAAGAGATTATTAAAATCGAAAAAGATAAACAATACGAACTTAGCACAGATGCAGGGCCGACATTTATTGGTGCCAACACCTTATGGGACG
>JALSIL010000061.1 GCA_026990095.1 Lysobacterales bacterium | reverse complement strand
ACAGTTAGCTGATGGAATTAGAGATAAGGATATTGTTATTAAATAAAAGAGACCTTTGCATCAATACGTGAAATGCAGAAAGAAACCTTAAAAAAACAAGATTATAAATAAAAAAATGGTAAACTTTGCCTTTAGTTTTAATAAGAGACCTTTGCATAATTATAGTGACGAGTAAAAAATGATTAAATTCACCAGCTTTTCGCTAAAAATCTCGCCAATAACTGGTTATTACCTTCAATTTTTAGCTCAATCTGGCAAATTTTCTCTATTTTTTCTTTCGCCATATAGTTATGCAAAGGTCTCAATAATTAATAATTTATGATAAACCAGACTTGGCGTCAAAACAGTAAAAACCACGTAACGACTGAAGATCTTTACCTACAAGAGAGTTATTCTCCAAAAAGTGAAGATTTATTTCGACTTCACATTCCCCGTTACTTTAAAAATAATATTGATTTTTCAAACCCAAATGACCCTTTGCTAATGCAGGTCTTGCCAAACCAATCAGAAAATATTAAGGCAACTGATTTTTCCAATGATCCTGTCGGCGATTTACACGCTAAAAAAACCAAAGGTGTTATTCACAAGTACCACGGGCGAGTGCTGCTAATTGCCACAGGCACGTGTGCAATTAATTGCCGCTATTGCTTTAGACGAAGTTTTCCTTACTCGCAAAACAATGCATCGGCTCAAAATTGGAAAAAGGCAATAGAGTACCTCAATAATAATCAAGATGTTCATGAAGTGATTTTAAGTGGTGGCGATCCCTTGATGCTTTCAACAAAAGTTTTAAACAATTTAACCACTCAGCTTCACACTATACCTCACATTAAAACTTTACGCATTCATACGCGAACACCTTTAGTTTCTCCGACACGAATAACAGAAAAATTTCTCAATTGGTTAAAAGACGTTAGCCTTAAGAAAGTTATGGTTTTACACAGTAATCATGCGCAAGAACTGCGAGATGACTTAAAACCTGTGTTAAATAGAATTTCTCAAACACAAACACTTTTATTAAATCAAAGTGTCTTGTTAAAAGGCATTAACGATAACAGCACAGTTCTTGCCAATCTTTCTCATCGCTTATTTGAGTTTGGCATTCTCCCCTATTACTTAAATCAATTGGATAAAGTCCAAGGCACTACACATTTTCAGGTGTCAAACAAAAAAGCCAAACTCATACATAAAGAACTTCTTGCAACTCTTCCTGGTTATCTTGTGCCAAAATTAGTTGAAGAAACACCTGGTAAAAAGAATAAATCTCCACTAAATTAATTTAATCTGTTAAAATTTCAGTTTTCATAAATCACCAGAGAAATAAATTGACAAAAGATCAAACTATTCATCTTATGATTGTACACAAGCACGAAGAAGATGCCGAGCGCATTTTATCTATTCTTCGAAATGCACAAATTTCAGTTCGCCCAAGTCTCTGTCTAAATGAAGCGAACTTAATTGAAAAAGTATCAAAAAGTAAGGTCGATATAATTTTAGTGCAACACATGCAATCAGACTTACCTATTGCTACTGTACACCAAATAGTTAAAAGATCCGGCAAAGACATCCCCGTAGTTGCCTTACTGGAAGTTCTGGATAATGACTCAGTCTCAGAAGCCTTAGAAAGTGGTGCCACAAATATTTGCACAGGAAACATTAAAGAGCAATTGTGCAATGAAATTGTCACTATTTTTGATAACCTAACTACCCGTAGAAAACTACGCCAATACGAATCTGATTTAAATGATGCCGAAAAACGCTGTGCATCTTTATTAGACAGCTCTAAAGATGCGATTGCTTATATTCATGATGGCATGCATGTCTATACGAACAATGCCTACTTAGAATTTTTTGAATACGATGATGCAGAGGAGTTAGAAGTCACTCCTTTCTTAAATTTAGTGACTAAAGAACAAGTCGCTGAAACTAAAAAACTTCTCAGAGATATTGCTGTAGGCAAACTTCCTGATGAAGACATTAATATGGAACTAAAAACAGACAAAGGTAATGTCCTTAAGGCTATCGTTAGTTTGGATAAAGCACGAGTTGACGGTGAGCCTTGTGTGCAATTTTTAGTTCAGCGCCCCAAGGTCAACCTCGCTGCCGAAAAAGAATTACAGGACATCAAGAGTAAAGATTTATTAACAGGATTTTATAACCGCAGTTATTTCACTCAAGATTTAAGTGACAAGGTCAATGAAGTTAAGTCTGGCAAATCTTCTGGGTATTCGATTATGTATATTCAATTGGATAATGATAAGACCCTAGAAAAAGATTTAGGCAAAGGCAACCTTGATTTATTGATTGCTGATATGGCTCCATTTATACAAGAAATTTTAGGAACCAATCATGTCTTTTCTCGCTACGATGATACAACTTTTATTGTTTCTCTCAAGGGAGAAATCGAACAAGCCATTCAATTAGCTCAACACTTAGCTTCAAAAATATCTGACAACCTCTTTAATGCTGGAGAAAAAACATTAAGCTGCTCCATTAGTATTGGATTAACCCAAATCATTGAAAAAACCTCTTCAGCTAATGAAGTTATAAAAATATTAGGCAAACAGATTTCCAATGCCATTGAAAAAGGAGGTAATCAAGTCTCGACTTTTGATCCTGCAGAAGAGGAAAAGAAAGCACGTGCGGCTAATCAAAAATGGATTGACTTAATTACAAACGGCATTGAGCACAATCAATTTATACTTCATTACCAACCAGTTATCAGCCTTCACGGCGATGAGACAGAACATTACAATTGTTTGGTTCGACTAAAAGATGGCGACAAACTTATCATGCCTGTTGAATTCATTGGAATTGCAAAGAGGCATGGATTAATTCTAGACATTGATAAATGTGTTATTAAAAATGCAATAATGGCAATCAAGAGTAGCGACAAAAAAGTGGCTTTATTAGTGAAAATTTCAACTGACACACTTTCCAATGTCTCCTTTCCTGTGTGGCTTGCCAAAGTTTTAAAAGAACACGGCGTTTCAGGTGAGTATTTAATATTTGAAACACCTGAAAGTGAACTGGTTAGCGACTCCAAACACATAAAGCCCGTTATTAATTCAGTTAAGGGTCTTAATTGTCAGTTTGCTATTGAGAAGTTTGGTTCTGGCTTGAATTCTTTTTCTTTACTTAAGCATTACCCGATTGACTTCATTAAAATTGATTCAACTTTTATGCAAGACTTCTCTAAAAATGAAGAAAACCAAGAAAAAGTCAAAGAGATAATTGATAATGCTCACGCACAAAATAAAATGGTTATTTGTGAGTTTGTTGAAGATGCCGCAGCCATGAGTATCCTATGGAAATTTGCAGCAAACTATGTGCAAGGTAATTTCCTAGCACCGGCTTCTGAGAAAATGTCACAAGAATCTTAAATTTTGTTGGAAAAACAATACATTGGTCGATTTGCACCTACCCCAACTGGCAGGCTACATAGAGGTTCACTCGTCGCAGCACTTGCCAGTTATTGTGAAGCAAAAAAAAATAATGGACAATGGTTATTACGAATTGAGGATTTAGACCCTCCTCGTGAAGTAAAAGGTGCCAGTCAAAGTTTTATAGATACGTTGACTAAACTTGGTTTCCAATTGAATCAAAAAACCATTTATCAATCAAATAAAACAAGACAACATGCCTACCAAAAAGCCCTTAATCAACTAATCCAAGAGGGTCACACTTATTATTGCTCTTGTTCAAGAAACGAACTTAAAAACACAAACATTAAAGACCATAAATGCAGAAATAAGAAAAGCACACCACAAAAGCCCTATAGCATTAACTTAAAGGTTCCTGATTGCCTTATTAAATTTAAAGATAGAATTCAAGGAAATTACGTTAAAAACTTATTCAACGATTGTGGAGATTGTATTTTACAACGCAAAGATGGCTTGTTTTCATACCAACTTGCCGTTGTGGTTGATGATTCTTTTCAAAAGGTTACTGATATTGTTCGAGGAATTGATTTGATTGATTCAACACCCTGGCAAATATACCTCAACAGCTTACTGAATTACCAGCAACCCAGTTATGCTCACATCCCAATACTTATCAATAAAACAGGTCAAAAACTCAGTAAACAAACTTTTGCAAAAGAAATTGATACTGAAAAACCAATAGAAATTTTAGTCAATACTTACAATCTACTTTTACAAAATTCGTTCATAACAACGCCAAAAACATTGCATGAGTTTTGGAATAAGGCAATTAGCCAATGGAACATCAATAAATTAGACACTATTCAATCCATTCAAGTATAATTACCTCAACTCCATATTAACTTAGAATCATGACTGCATCACCGATTAAAGCCATTACCCCAGTTGATGGGCGTTACCAGAGTAAAACTGCGGATTTACAAGATATATTCAGTGAATACGGTCTTATTAAAAACCGATTATTTGTTGAAATTCGTTGGCTTATTGCTCTTTCACATCAACCTAAAATCTCAGAATTAGCCCCACTTAGTGAAGATGAAATACAATGGCTCTTGCAATTACATGACAACTTTAATGAAAAAGATGCCTTGCGAATTAAAGAAATAGAAAACACCACCAATCACGACGTAAAAGCCGTTGAATATTATATTAAAGAAAAACTAGCTCAACACCCGATTCTATTAAAGGCATCTGAGTTTACCCATTTTGCCTGCACTTCCGAAGACATCAACAACTTGTCTTATGCCTTAATGTTGTCTCAGGGTCGAGATACGGTTATCACGCCAACCCTCTATGATTTGAGTGAAGATTTGTCAGAATTAGCCAATGATTATGCACAAATACCCATGATGTCTCGAACCCATGGGCAACCAGCAACCCCAACAACCATGGGCAAAGAATTTGCCAACACAGTTTACCGAATCCAAAGGCAATTGCAACAACTTGAAAGCACCGATATTTTAGGAAAAATTAATGGTGCTGTAGGTAATTATAACGCCCACAGAGTAGCTTACCCCACCATTGATTGGATGGACTTTGCCCAGAATTTTGTCGAAGATTTAAATTTAGATTTCAACCCTTATACCACTCAGATTGAACCACACGATTATATTGCTGAATTATCCCATGTCATGATACGCATTAATGTCATATTAATTGATTTATGCCGCGACATTTGGGGATACATCTCTTTAAATTTCTTCAAACAAAAACTGGTTGCGGGAGAAATTGGCTCATCCACCATGCCCCATAAAGTCAACCCCATCGACTTTGAAAATGCAGAAGGAAATCTTGGACTTGCTAATGCCATGTTCGAACACTTAGCGCAAAAGTTACCCGTATCACGA
>JALSIL010000060.1 GCA_026990095.1 Lysobacterales bacterium | reverse complement strand
GCTGCCTATATAACTTGCCATCAATACCGATTAATACCGCTTCGCCTGGATCCACATCATTGACCAATTTATAGCCATGTAAATCTAAAGCCACACTTTCAGATGCCAACATATATTCATCTTGGTTATTAACAATGCGTTTACCCAATACCAATGGTCTTATTCCATTTGGATCACGAAACCCGATAATTCCATGACCAGGAATCATTGCGACCACGGCAAATCCGCCAATACAGCGTTTATTTAATGCCGTAATCGCATCAAATACATGTTTCGCCTTGAGTTTTGGCTCGCTATTTTTTTGCAGTTCATGTGCCAGTACATTGAGTAGAACTTCTGAATCTGAGCCTGTGTTTATGTGTCTACGGTCTTGTTCAAATAGTTCATTACGTAATTGCTTTGTATTGATTAAATTACCATTGTGAGCCAAAGCAATTCCATAAGGAGAATTAACATAAAAAGGTTGTGCTTCCAAGCGATTGTCACCGCCTGCTGTTGGGTAACGCGTGTGTCCGATGCCCATGTTTCCATGTAACTTCTTGACATTTTCTGCATTAAAAACATCTCGAACCAAGCCATTGTCCTTAACCAGTGCCACGCGTCTTTTTTCGCAAGTTGCAATTCCTGCGGCATCTTGACCACGGTGTTGCAAAACGGTTAAACATTCGTAAATGGTTGTTGCGACAGGTTTTTGGCTAACTACGCCGATAACTCCACACATTTAATTATCCTCAGAAGAATTTTGTTCGTCTTGTTTTTGATTGTTGGTTTCCGGCAGTAAATCTTTTGATTCGTTTACAATTTTTTTAATTAGTGACTCCATGCCGTTGGCGTCTTTTTTATTGTTTTCCTGTTCTTCTGCTTTTTTTGTTTCCAAGAAGGAAAAGTAATTTTTAAACTGGTCGGGCATATTTTCCCTTGCCCATTCTGAAACTTTAGTAAAATAAGGAACTAATTTTGATTGTTGCCACCACGGGTCTTCTGATAAAGGAGTGGCTTGCACAAAGAAGGTAATAGCAACTATCGCAATTAAGCCGCGCATAGCACCAAAGAACATTCCGAAAAATCGATCTGTACCACTTAACCCTGTTGACTTGATGAGCTTGCCAATAATAAAATTAATGATTCCTCCAATAATCAATGCTGCAATAAATAAAGCAACAAAAGCGATTAAATGGCGAGCCGAGGGCAACTCGATATAATTGCTTAAGGCATTGGCTCCTGTATCAACAAAATGATAGGCTATCCAAAAGGCTCCTGCCCAAATCACTAATGAAAAAACCTCTCGAGTTAAACCTCGAAATAAACTGATAATAACGGAAAGACCCAAAATAGCTAAAAACACATAATCTAACCAGCTCATTGCTTTTCTCCTAAAGCACTACTTTTTGTTTTTCATGAGGCTTGACAATGCCCTTAAGGTTCATACTCTTGTTAACTTTCTTTTGTTCTGATAGTGCTTCGTCTCTTGTTGCAAATGGCCCGACCCTAACCCGATACATTTTTTTATTGCTAGAGGTGGTGATGGAATCCACAAAACTGACGAATCCTTTTTTACGTATTTTATCGCGCAACTTTATCGAGTTTTGCTGACTTGAAAACAAACCTATTTGTACTATCCATCCTGTATCCAATAACATTTGAGCATCATCACTGGCACTTTCATCGAGTGTTTCTATGCTTGTTTTACCCAGCTTTAGTTTTAGATTTTGAATTTTTTTATTCAGTTCTTTTGTGCGTGCTAAGTTAACGTACTGCTTGGAATAGACTTTATATAAACCAGTGGCAGCCTCTTTCTCAACAATCGCATCAATACCGTTATGGATAAGTTTTGCTTTAATTTTTTGTGCATTTTTAACCTCCGAGAAGACTCCTAGTTTTATTCGATAACTGACATGTGTATTCTCTGGATTATTGTCTGTAATGACTTCTGGAGTCTTTTTAGGTTTTTGTGTTTGAGGTTTCTCTTTAGGAGTTTCGACTACTTTTTCAATTTCCTTTTTGGGGTGTTCTTTGCCAATAATAACTGGTTTTTTAGGTTCTGAATTATCAACAATCTCGACAATAGTTTCTTGTTTTTTAATCGGCGGCTTGTCAGCAATGACTTCTTTTTTTATTTCCAGCTCTGCTTTGTTAGTTTTGGTATTGCCATCAATAGACAACACTTTTTGTGTTAACTCTTGTGGTTCTTGTGGAATCTCAATTGTTATACTTTGATTGCCTTCTTGAGTTGAACCATCAAATAATAAGGGTAAAAATATGACGGCTAAGGCTATCAAAACCGATGCGCCAACTAATCTTTGTTTTAATGCTAGATCCATAATAACCTCATTATTGCTGTTTATTCATAAAGTTCACAAACTCTGCAAACTCAAAACTTTGCTGCCCAATTTCTTTATTCCATAAGTATTTTAGGGTAATTTTTCCTGATTTGGCTTCCTCTTCTCCGACTATAATAGCAAATTGAGCACCCATTTTGTCTGCTTTTTTAAATTGCGCCTTAAAACTTGTTGGATTCTGGTTCATAAAAAGCTTTAATTGTGGCAAAGCCTGATGGATTTTTTCTGACAATTCATAAGCTGTTTCCATGGCGACTTCTTTATCAACTATCAGGTATGTTTTGGACTCATTGTTGTTCTGCCATAACTTTAAATCTTTGATAATTTCGACAATGCGATCCACGCCCATTGCAAATCCCACAGCAGGAGTTGGCTTACCTCCCTGTAGTTCAACGAGGCTATCGTAACGACCTCCACCACAAATTGTACCTTGTGAACCTAAATCTGTTGTAATCCATTCAAACACAGTTTTTGAATAATAATCTAAACCCCGTACCAATTTTGGATTTATCTTATAGCTGATTTTACAGGCATCGAGAATTGATTTGAGCTGTTGAAAGTGCTCTTTTGACTCATCATCCAAATAGTCACTTAACAGTGGAGCATTGTTAATCATTTCTTTCATATTTGGGTTTTTTGAATCTAAAATTCTTAGCGGGTTCGTTAATAGGCGTCTTTGTGCATCTTCATCCAGCAGCTCATTGTGTTGTTGGAAATACGCAATCAGAACTTCGCGATAAGCTTTACGTGACTGACTCGTTCCTAAGGAATTGATTTCTAATTGAATGTTTGGCAGTCCAAGGTTTTTCCATAATCGAGCGGTCATTAAAATAAGTTCCGCATCAGCATGAGCGGATTCAACATTAAAATATTCTGCTCCAATCTGAGTAAATTGGCGGTTTCTGCCTTTTTGCGGTCTCTCGTACCGAAACATAGGGCCGATATACCAGAGCTTTTGAGTCGCCCCTCTATTACACAACTGGTTTTGAATAACTGCTCGAACGCAACCCGCCGTTCCTTCAGGTCTTAAACTAATTGAATTACCTGAGCGGCTTTGAAAAGAAAACATTTCCTTTTCCACAACATCGGTTGCTTCGCCAATTGTGGTATGAAAAAGTTGGGTTTTTTCAACAATAGGAAACCTAATTTGTTGGTAAGAATACGACTGGAAAGTTTCTTCTACAATGTGTTCAATCCTTTGCCAAATCCAACTCTCGTCAGGTAAAACATCGTACATTCCTCTTAATCGTGAAATTTTCTTATTCAAATCTTAACTCAATATATTGTGGAAATTTTATTTTAAATCAAAACAAATATAATTCAATCAAAGAATGAACTTGAGTTGAGATAATTACTATCCCTTAAGCGGCCAATTAAAATCCGCTATATTCTTTTTTGAAAATTCATTCAAATTAATTGCTTTTCCATTGATTTCGATTTTAACTTCTTTAGTATTACCTATTCGAAAGTGCACGGGTTCTTCGGACTCTAACACTATTGTACCAGGTTTTAACAAGTCATTATGTAACTTCTTCCCTTCAATATTCTCAACTTTTACCCAACTTGTCTGTGCTGCTGTTATTTTAATAGTGTATTTACTCGGTGGTTTTTGTGCAGGTTCTTGTTCTATTTCTTGCAGAATCTCTAAATTCATGTCATCCGCTGAATTAGATTGTATTGACGGGGTTTGAATTTCCTGAGAATCCTCTGGATTATTATTTGACTTTTCCAAACTTGGAATTAACGATGAATAGTGGTAATTGTCGTCTTTCACACTTTTCGTTTCATTTTCTAAAACACTATTTTCCTGTGGGGTAATTTCCAAACTGTCGGTTGCAACAATTTCGATACTGTGTGCCGCTTTAGAACTTTTCATGTAGTTTTTCAACACAAACCAACCACTAACACTGACGGCAATCAAGATAGAAGTGCCTAAAGCATAACTGACTATACTTTTAGAACGACGCTTTAATTTAATTCCTTTTGCCATACTATGACTGGTGTTGACTAGAGGAATATTTATTTCTGATTTTGGAACCTTATCTATATATACCTGAGCATCAACACCTAATAATTTTGCATAATTAATTAGATAACCGCGCACATAGGGAAATGCACCTAATTCTGAAAATTGACCACTTTCCAACTTTTTTATCACGTCTGTCGATAATTTTAGTTCTTCAGCGACTTCTTCAATAGACAATCCTTTATCAATTCGCAATGTTTTTAAGTTATTATTATTGTTTTCATTTGAACTCATATTTTACTTCTCTTGGATTAGTTTTAGGGACTCAGACTGGGGAAATCTGTTCTTCAATTGGGTCAAATAATTTTTAGCGAGCTTTGTGTGGTTTAACCCTTTTTCAACTTGATAACCTGCTGCCAGAATTTTTTCAGATGGTTGCACCACTTGCTCTAACCTCTGTAAAAATGCACGCGCCTTCATGTAATTTCCTTTTTTGAGGTACATAGTTAATAAATAATAGAGTGAATTGGCTGATTTATTATTGTGTTTTAATGACTCTCTGAAATAGTTTTCAGCTTCTTCGAGTTTATCGGCTTTCATCGCACAAACACCTGCATTCTCATAAGCTGATGCCGGTGTTGTGTATTTTGGATTACCTATCACTTCCTTATATTTATCAATGGCTTGAGTATACTTACCTCGTTGGCACAGGAAATTGGCATAATTATTAACAATATTCGGATTGCCATTATTGTATTTGATGGATTTTTTATAATGAATTTCAGCACTGTCAAACAAACCTTTTCTATCATAAACAGTCGCCAACATAGAATGAGCTAATGCATAGGTTGGATTAATTTTAATCGCTTTCTTGAATTTTTTAATAGCAACGTCAATGTCACCTTCTTTTCCCCTTTTGAGATAACCCACACCCAAGTCTACATTAATTTTTTCTGCCGAGTTAGTCTTGGCTGCTTTGATGTTTTCTGTTCGTTTATTGCTGTGTTTCGAGCCGCCTGATGAAGCACATGAACTAACTAATACGATGA
>JALSIL010000059.1 GCA_026990095.1 Lysobacterales bacterium | reverse complement strand
TCATCAGATTGCTTTAATGCTTCAACTTCTTTATCTTTAATTTTTTTCTGTTCTTCTAAAGTTGCAATACTTGATTTACTTGCAGTCAACTCCTCCCTTAATGTTTGTTGTGTTTTTTCATTTTCAGCAAGCGCATTGTTGTGTGATTTATTCAGTTCTACCAGCTCATCTTTTTGCTTAATCACATCAGTGAGATCAGTTTGTAGCTTGACTAAAGCCGTTTCTTTTTCTGTTAATTGTTGCTGACTTTTTGTTAACTGTTGTTGAGCTTCGCTTAGACTCGATTTTTCTGTAGATAGGTTATCATTAAGTACTTTTAGTTGTGTTTGCAATGCGGCCAGGGCAGTATCTTTCTCTGTTGCTTGAAGCTGTGTTTGGGAGAGTTTCTCTTTATTATTCTCTAGTTCTTGTTGACTTTGACTTAATGCTTGCTGGCTTTGGCTTAACACTTGCTTATTTTCTTCTAATAGCTTTTGCGAAGCAATTAAACTAGCTTTCTCTTGTTCGTATTTTTCATTTAACACTACAATTTGTTTTTCTAGATGTGACAGCTGAGAACCAAGGCTTACGTTTTCAACCTGTCTATTTTCAGCCAAACTAGATGCGATTTTTTGTGCTTGAATGCTATTTTTAAGATCACCAATAAGTGACCAATTATTTAAAATAACAGCTACGGTGACGAGTAAGAAAACCATCACAATCACCATCATAATATCGGTAAATGAAGGCCAAAAACTTTCTTCACTCACACCATGATTTTCTAAATGTGTATTTGCACCTGGGTAGCCAAATTCCATAATGCTATCCTATTTCATCACTGTGCGAGTAATGACAGGCGCGTCGTTTGTTTCACCCATATCTGTACCACTTGAAGCGCTATTTTTCACTTGCTCTATAACATCATATTCGGGCTCAGAGAGGTGGAAGCCTTTACGAATCAAGTCTTTAATTTCTTCTAAACTACTGTTGCTAACTTGTCCTTGTAAATCATTAACTGCTTGTTGTAACTTCTCACCTGCTGCGATGAAGGTTTGTTCAACAACTAGCAACTTATCAGCCGCTGAATTTAAGGCTTTGGTTAACTCTGTTACTTGCCCAACCATTGCATCTTCAGTATGTGTTATTTTGGGTAGAAGATATAAACTCGTTACATCTTCTAAGCTTGATAAAAGCTGAATACGAGAATCATTTAAACGCAGATAAAAGTAAGCAAAGATAAAGAAACAAACTATCGCAGTGACTGTGGAACTTAAGGCGGATGACATACTACTGATTATAGTGCCCATTTCCTTTACACCTTCAGGCGAATTTAATAAACCTGCCGCTCCAATAAGTGCCATAGAAAGTGAAACAACCGTGCCAAAAACGCCTGCTAGTATCAACGTACTGTGCACAAAACGAATCACAGTAAGACGTGAGTTTTCAGTTGCATTCGTACTTGCCGCCATCGCCGCTTGATTAATCGGCGCACCCTGCTTAGATACCCAGCTAACAGCTTTATAGCGCTGTGCAGCTAAAGAGTTTTCACCAATGCGCGCACTAGGATTTGCAGCATTTTCTTTAAGAAGCTCCACTAGCTTCAAGAGAATTTGGTGTTCACTGATATAACGGAATAGAACGGTGACGATACGGAGCATTCCTAATAAAAACAAACCAATGATAATCGCGTTGATAATCATCCCTGTTTTACTAATTTCACCTGAGGTATAGAGGTTTGCAATTGCATTTTTGTTAATCAAAATTAACACTGCAATAGCGATAAGAAAAATTACAATTTGGATTAATGTGCTTTTTGCACTATTTTTTCTAATATTCACTGATCAACTGCCCCTAAAATGGCTAAATTCATAGCCTTATTCCATTCCCTTGAAGTTGACTATAATGCCACGTGAGCAATAATTGCTCAAATCATTAGTGAACTTACCATTTTGTTTTTTAAAGCTGGCCTGATAAGTGGGCGTAGGCGATTAGTAACTAACATCACCACAGCCAATCCAAAATCTCCTCAGGAGTTTCCACTGCTCCATTCGCTCCCCATTCAATCGGTCTCTGCTCATCATCAATATAACCATAACTCGCTAACAAAGTTTTCATATTTGCACGATTACCTGCTTCAATATCCCTCTCTGCATCACCTACATAAATACATTCTGTTACCAAACATCCGCATTGATTAGCCGCAAGATATAATGGCTCTGGATCAGGTTTTCGCTGCGGGATAGTATCGCCCGATACAATACTACACGCACGGTTATGAAGTTGCATTTGTTCTAACAGTGGCAAAGTTAAAAACTCTGGTTTATTAGTGACAATACCCCATTGTATTCCCTGTTCTTCGAGAAATAACAACGTTTCATCCATGCCAACGAAAAGTTTTGTATCCACACAGAGGTTTTGCTCGTATAAATCCAAGAAACGCAGACGTCTACTTTCAAATTCGTCGGTATTTTGCTTATCCTTTTGTGGATGACCAAACCCTAGCGTGACCATGGCTATTGAACCATGTGAGACATAATCTCGACAATACTCATAAGATAGCGGCTCTTTGCCCTCCTCTTCGAGTAACATGTTCAATGCGTTAGTCATATCGGGGGCGGTATCAAGCAAAGTACCATCGAGATCGAAAAGTACCGCTGCTACAGTTGAACTATTATGAATTTGAGCCATCAGATTGCTTGAATTTAACTTTTAAAAAAATATTGAGGTAGTGTCCGTGAAACCAAATTTTATTGCAAACAAATTGTTGATTCTTTCATTCTTGCTATTAAGCACCTTGGCGAGCCAAAGTGCTTTTGCATTTACGAATCTTGAAACAGGAAAACCCGATAAAATCACTAATTATATTGGTAACAACAAATGGACAGTCCTTGAAATTTGGGCATCTGATTGCCCTGCCTGTCGTATGCATATGCCTGAAATGGTAGAGTTTGATGGGAAGTTAAAAAATACAAGACTACTGAGTGTTTCTGTTGATGGCCTGGATGGCATTGAGGACACAGAAGATTTCATCGCTGAATTTGACATGAAATTTCCTACCATCATGTCTAACCCTGTAGAAATGAATATCTGGATGCAACAGTCTGTGGGTGAAAGTTTTGTAGGCACTCCAACATTTATTTTATTTGATCCCGAAGGAAAGCTAGTTGCTGCTCAACCAGGTATCGTTTCAACAGCTTCTTTGGAGAAGTTTATTACTGATAATTCCAAGCCAGAAGCGATTGCTGAAAAATAGTATTTCAAATATTCTTTGCAGAGATTAAGAAGCTTTGAAGAATAGTTACTCCAACTGCTTCAAGTAATTCAAACCACCCAATTGTTTCATTTGTTTTAATATCCACTGCTGGCGCTTTTTTAATGCCGGCCTTGGGTCATTAACATTTGAGATGGCGGGCTTTGGTAATACTGCCGCTAACATTGCGGCTTGCTCTCTACTTAGATTCTTTGCTTTAATATCAAATAACTGTTGGCTAGCTTCTTTAGCTCCAAAAATAGCATCTCCAAATTGAGCCACATTTAAATACACTTCTAAAATACGCTTTTTAGGCCACACCATTTCTATAGCCACACTCATTGTCGCTTCTAATGCCTTACGTGTATAGCTTCGTCCACCCCATAAGAATAAATTTTTAGCGAGTTGTTGAGTGATCGTGCTTGCACCACGCGGACCATTTTTTCGAGAACTATTCAGTGCCTTTTTTAATTCAATTGTATCAACGCCCCAATGCGTAGGAAAACGTTGATCTTCTGAAGCAATAACGGCAATGGCCAATTGTGGAGAAATATTATCCCAATCCACCCACTCATAAGATGCCTTTTCGTGAATTTCTGGTGACTTCTTCGCTAAATAATTCTGCTGATAAATAAAAGCAGATGTAGGGATAGGAGCCCATCGGAAGACCAATAAAACAGCAAAAAATAACAGAGTCACAAGCAGTAAAGCTTGAACAGACAACCTGAAAATTGTTGTGTAGAACCCCCTACGCTTCCTTTCCAGCCCTGCATTGTATGTTTGGTATTCTTTCATTAGTACTTAGAACCCTTTTAAAGGCCTATTTTTCTTACAAAACATCGAAAAACAGGGGGGGTGGTCTTAAAAATAACCCTTATAATAACGATATGCAGATAAATATTCATTCTAAAATCAAACAAATTCCCGTAGATGCGTGGAATTTATTAATTAATGATAACAATCCTTTTTTACGCCATGAATTTTTAAATGCGCTAGAGAATAATGGTTGTGTTAGCGATAATTTTGGTTGGCATCCTTGTCATATTGCTATTTATGAAGATGATGAATTAATCGCCGGAATGCCCTTGTATAGCAAAATGAATTCTTACGGTGAGTTTGTGTTTGACCATGCGTGGGCAGATGCCTATCAGCGCAATAACCTTGCCTATTTCCCTAAGCTGGTTTCATCCATTCCTTATACTCCCGCTAGTGGTCAACGTTTGTTATGTAAACCAGATAGAAAGGATGAGGTTTTCCCGCTTTTAATTCAAACCATCCAAAAGTTTGCCCAACAGCAAAACTATAGTAGCTTTCATTGTTTATTTTCTCAAAGTGATGAGCAAGATTGGATGGAAGATTATGGTTTATTAACGCGACATGATTGTCAGTTTCACTGGCACAATCAAAACTATAATAGCTTTGATGATTTTTTGGCAAAGCTAGATAAAAGAAAACGCAAAAACATTCGCCAAGAACGCCGCCGCGTAGAACAACAGAAAATCACTTTACGTGTACTTGATGGAAAAACAGCAGCAGATAAAGATTGGTCTGATTTTGCTCGCTTTTACCAACAAACATTTGCAGAAAAACACGGCACCGCCACATTGAATGAAGGTTTCTTTAAAGAGGTCGCACAAAAACTACCTGAACAAACAATTTTAGTACTTGCTGATACACTTGATGGTGTTTGCGTAGCAGGCTCTCTAATGTTTGCCAGCGATACAACTTTGTATGGTCGGCACTGGGGCTGTATCGAACAAGTCGACAAGTTACATTTTGAAGCCTGTTACTACCAAGGCATTGAATACTGCATCAAACATAAGTTACAAACTTTTGAACCCGGCGCACAGGGTGAACATAAAATAGCACGTGGTTTTATGCCAACATTGACACGTTCTAGCCATTGGCTGAATAATTCACCGTTTGAAGAATCTATTAAAAACTTCACTCAACATGAGCAGGAAGGGGTTGCTCATTATATGAAATCACTAAAATCACCGTATAAGGATTGCTAAACACCTATGAGAATACAAACTAGTAAACCTTATTCTGAGTCATGCGATCAAAATCGTGAACCTATTTTAGAGGTTATTCAGCCGCTCTTAAAAGAGAGAGAAACCATTCTTGAAGTAGGCAGTGGCACGGGGCAACAT
>JALSIL010000058.1 GCA_026990095.1 Lysobacterales bacterium | reverse complement strand
AATTCAACAAGTCTATTCGGGTTATTAGCCCTAAGAATTTATTGTCATCGTCTTTGACAATGGCGATTCTGCCTTGGTCAAATATGGGCAATAGTTTGGCTAATGGACTGGTCACAGGCATAAATTCGAGGTTTTTGGTCATAGCTTTGGATACTTCGTCTTCAAATTTTGCATTGTCATCGTAAACGTACATCATGACATCGGATTCATCTATGATACCGACAATTTCATCACCATCCATTATGGGTAATTGGGAGACATCGTATAATTTCATGCGTTGGTATACGGTCGATAGGGTTTCGTGCGGACGCATAAGAATTAGGTCATTGCTTTGGTAAGGCCGTGAGATTAAATCGCGTAAGTCGCCATGTTGTTCGACTTCAATAAAGCCATTGTCCATCATCCAATAGTCGTTGTACATTTTTGAGAGGTATTTATTGCCTGTGTCCGCTACTAAGGCGACTACGCGTTTTGTTGTGGTTTGTTCTTGGCAGTATTTTAAGGCTGCTCTCATGACTGTACCTGTTGATGAGCCACCTAGTACGCCTTCTTTGGCGAGTAATTCTCGAGCAGCTTCAAAACTTTCTTTGTCAGATACAGCGTAAGCTTTTGTCACCAGAGAGAAGTCTGAAATGCTGGGTAAAAAATCTTCACCAATGCCTTCGACTTTCCACGAACCACTTTTATCGGATAAGTTCTTTTCATTGATGTACTCGGCTAAGATGCTGCCAACAGGATCTGCCAGAATCATCTCAACACTTGGGTCTTTCTCTTTTAAATAAGCAGTCAAGCCTGACATGGTTCCACTGGAACCAACTCCGAAAACTATGGCATCCATGTTGTCATCCATTTGCTGCATAATTTCTGGGCCTGTGGTGTCTATATGGGCTTGTGGGTTATCTGGATTGCCAAATTGATTGATAAAATAAGCATTTGGTGTTTCTTCTGCTATAGACTTGGCTAAATCTTGGTAATATTGTGGATGCCCTTTGGCGACATCGGATCGGGTTAGGACAATTTCTGCACCCATGGCTTTGAGGTTAAATATTTTTTCTTTACTCATTTTATCAGGAATGACAAGTATCAGCTTATAGCCTTTTTGTGCGGCAACCAGTGCTAAGCCTATGCCTGTATTGCCTGCGGTGCCTTCAACCAGTGTGGCTCCTGGTTTTAATTCACCCCGTTTTTCTGCGGCTTGTATCATGGAGAGACCGATTCTGTCTTTTATTGAACCCCCAGGGTTTTGATTTTCGAGTTTTAAATACAACTCACATGGACCTGTATCCAAATGATTGACTTTGAGCATTGGCGTGTTGCCAATTAATTCGAGTACCGAATTAACTATTTTCATGTTGTCCCCTGAGGTGTTAAGTTATTGTAGAATAATTATTTCGACACGTCTATTTTTTGCTTTGCCTTCTTTAGTCAGGTTTTCTGCCACTGGAAATTCTTCACCCATGCCAACGGCATTAATGTTTTTGGCAGCAATACCATTTTTTATCAACAAGGCTTTTACGGCTTCGGCTCTTTCTTGCGAGAGTTGTAGGTTTAACTCATTTGAACCAGAACTGTCCGTATGCCCTTCGATTCTGACTTTTTTATTTGGGTAAGTGTTGATAAATGCCACTACTTTTGAAAAGTTATCAACGGCTTCTTGTTTAATGGTGGATTTGCCAGAATCAAATACAAAATCTCCCAGCGTCATCATCAAGCCTTTATCTGTTTTTTCTGTCGCAATTGAATTGAGTTTTTTGCGTAAGGATTGGGCTTCCTCATTGGCTAATTCTGCTTCTTGTTTTGCCAGTTTTGCTTGTTCTGCTTGTGCTTGTGCGTAGGCTTTAGCGGCTTGTGCTTCTAGCTTGGAGAATTCGGCTTCATTCTGACTGGTTTTTGCCAACAGTTCAGCCTGTTTTGCTCGTTCATAAGCACGTTGGGCTTCTTCTTGTTGAGCAATAAGCATCATGCGTGCCAGTTCGGCATCGTGACGTGCCAGTTCTGCTTGTGTTTTTGAAATGTTGACTTCCAATTGTTGTGCTTTTTCTTTTTCTTTTTTGATTTCGTTTATAATCCATTGCTCTTCAGCAACCAATCGAGCAAAAGCTATATTGTGTTTGGCTTGATAAAGAGCTTGTTCTCTATTTTTGCGTTTAACCTTGTTATTAATAAGTGCTTCTACAGATTTTTTAGCGATTTGTTTTTCTGTTTTTGCAAATCCTTTGTATTTTTTATCATGGACTAAGTTGTTGTAGTCTGTTTCTAAGCCAACATAATCGAGTTGTTTCTTTTTGGCAAAGCTGTGTGTGCTAACCAAGAGAGTAAAAATTATAACTAAGCGCATTATAATTGCTCCTTTAATTCATCAAGTATTTGCTGGTTTTCTAGGTTTTTATTTTGAATACTTGAAAGTTGTGAATTGAGTTTATTTACCTCAGAACGTTTTTTAATAATTTTTAAATCAGATTTAATTTCTCTAATTAATTTGTTAAAAAGTTTCTTATTGCGTTTTTTCTTAGCTTCTTTAGCTAAAATTACTTTCTTTTCAACGGCACTCATTTCTATCGGTGCAGAATCAACATAACCATGTTCATAGGCATGGCTAATCAATTTTTGCACGACGAGAATGTCATCCACTTTGGGCTTTTTCGCCTGCACTGAAGAGGCAAAAAGAAGAATTGTGCCAATTATTAGATTAATTGCTGTTTTACTCATGTTTTAACTATCTGTTTAACTAAACTTTTCTATTTTCTTGTTTATTTAGACATTTATCAAGTATAAAAATTCAAATCTCGTAAATATACGATAAAATATATCACCATGAAATTTATGTTTTTATTTTTAACTCTGTTTTTTGGTGGCATTACCCAAAGCAATGCCAAGTCTTTGCGTGTTTATAAACACATCGACAAAGAGGGGGTTATTCATTATTCTTCAAAAAAACCCCGAAACCACCATTACAAGATTATTAATGTTAAGTGCCCAGAATGTGGGTGGAAAAATAGTGTTAACTGGAAAACAACGCCTTTAATTACGGGTAAGTTTGAGAAAGAAATAAAGGCAGCCTCTAAGAAATTCGGAATTACGCCATCCTTAATCAAGGCCATAATTCACGCGGAATCAAGTTTTAAACCTGATGCACAATCCAGTGCTGGTGCTCAAGGTTTAATGCAGCTAATGCCCGCTACTCAAAAAAAATATTCAGTAAAAAATCCATTCAACCCAGAACAAAATATTCATGCAGGGGTGGCTTTAATGAAACGTTTGTTAAAGATTTACAACAATAATTTAAGCGTCGCATTAGCCGCCTATAATTCGGGAGAGGGTGCCGTTAAAAAATACAACAACACCGTTCCTCCCTATGAAGAAACCGAAAATTATGTCAAACGAGTAAAAATTTTACAAAAACGCTATAAATAATCTGGATTTTGGGTTTGTCGGGGACTAGGTATTATTTATCTTCTTCATAAGGATACCAGGTGTGTCCCCAGCGCACGATAAATACTGCAACAGCAAGTACTAAAAGTGTGGCACCAATTCCAAACATATCCCATGGATCTAGTTCTTTAGAGCCTAAAATAATATACCTTGCAAGTGCTACAATAGCAATATAGATTGGAAACCTCACTGGCAACATGCTTTTTTGGTAATATATTCCAACCATAGTAAGTACCTCCATGTAAATAAAAAGCAGTAATAGGTCGCTTAAAGCTACTTTTTTATGGTCTATCATTACCCATACTTCTTGCCATATTGCGATGACTGTTGCAATACAAATAATAATTAAGCCTGTTACTTCAAGGGCTTTCAAAATAAGTTTAAAAACATTGTTGTGATCTTTCATACTCAGTCTCTGTACTGTTTAATTAACGGATATTTTCGCAAATTTACGTTTTCCTACTTGGAAAATCCCTTGGGTTCCTGCTGTGATTTGTTGTTTAGGGTTCGAGACTTTTTCACCATTAATGCTTACCGCATTTTGTTTAACCATTCGCATGGCATCTGAAGTACTCACACACATCCCTGCGTTCTTGAGCAATAAGGCCAGACCGATCTCGCCGTTTTCTAAAGATTCGATGGTTATCTCTGGGATGTCATCGGGGATAGCTCCTTTTTGGAATTGGTTTTTAAAGCCCTGTAATGCGCCTTCGGCGGCTTGTTTTCCATGAAAGCGTTCAACAATTTCAAGCCCGAGGATAAACTTTATATCTCTGGGGTTTTTGCCGTCTTTCATTTCTTGTTTAAATGTAGCAATCTCACTGTTTGATTTAAAGCTTAATAAATCAAAATAACGCCACATGAGTTCATCAGAAATTGACATGATTTTGCCAAACATATCCTTTGGCTCGTCTTCTATGCCGATATAATTACCCAATGATTTCGACATTTTTTGCACACCATCAAGCCCTTCGAGTAATGGCATGGTCATGACCACTTGTGGCTCTTGTTCAAATTGACCTTGTAAGGTTCTGCCCATAAGTAAGTTAAAGGTTTGGTCGGTTCCACCTAGCTCGACATCTGTTTTCATAGCTACTGAGTCATAACCTTGAACCAGTGGATACATAAATTCATGAATGGCAATGGGTTGTTGTGAAGCAAAACGTTTAGAAAAATCATCGCGTTCCAACATGCGGGCAACGGTGTAGCGGGAAGCCAAATCAATCATGCCTGCTGCACCTAATTTATTCATCCATGTGGAGTTAAAGGCAATCTTTGTTTTGTCTTTGTCTAATATTTTAAAGATTTGTTGTTGGTAAGTTTCAGCGTTTTCATTGACTTGTTCACGAGTCAATATTTTGCGTGTATCGCTTTTCCCTGTTGGATCACCAATCATGCCAGTAAAATCACCAATCAAAAAAGTAACTTCATGACCAAGCATTTGAAATTGTCGCATTTTATTAATCAATACGGTATGACCAATGTGTAAATCGGGTGCAGTCGGATCAAAGCCTGCTTTTATCTGTAGGGGTTTGCCTTTTTTAAGTTTTTTCTCTAGTTCTTCGAGTTTAATGACATCTTGAGTGCCACGAGTAAGTAAATCTAAAGATTCTTGTATTGACATTGAGTTTCCTTGTATTGATTTTAAAAATGCCTATTTTAACTGAAAATCTAGTTTAATAGTAAGCATCTATTGACGAAATTGATTAACTATATTATCTTTGCCTCTGTTTTAATACAAATTATTACTTTTGCGAAACAAACCAACACAAGCTGTCTTTAAAAATACCAGTCACTCTCAGGATAAGCATTCTTATAAACTCAATAAACAACCCGTTTTTGTTATTGTTGCCTCTGTCGTTATTTTGAGTTTATTGTATGCCTTTTCGGGACCTTCTGAAAAAGATAAAAAACCTAATGTACAAATTCAAAATGTTGATTTGAATTTGCCCAGCACTCCCTTGCTAAGTTATATCCC
>JALSIL010000057.1 GCA_026990095.1 Lysobacterales bacterium | reverse complement strand
GAGCTTTGTGCTGAAGTCAACATAAATCTATCATCGATATTAAATGGAAATGTTATATCACAAATACCGACAGCCACATTAGTCGCTTGAAAGGTTGCACTACCAATGTTCACAATTGCTCCATAGGAACGTTGTATCTGTGTACCACCTCCACCACAAAATGCTGCCACCATACCTTTGACGATACCACCAGTTTGTCTACCTGTTTTAAAATCCCCACCTACGAACAAACCATTATCAGGAGCTAAAGTTGTGGGAAAAACAGTGCCAGTGCCACCTGCTCCGATTGTCACGCCTCCATCGTGTTCAACCAAAAGTTCTAGCAATCCATTTCTTTTTACTGCTAGTGGAACTTCATTCCCTGTTTCATTTACATTTAGTTTTGCAACTAGTGGGTCAAAACCAAATTTTACCCTACCATTAACTTGTAATTCGACATCAGGGGTAGTCGTACGTATACCTATATTTCCTGTGTCGGTAATACGCATTATTCCTACACCACTGGCATCAGTAACTTCAAAAGGGTGTTGAGTGCCACTGCCTTTTACTTGAAAACCAAAGAGATTATTAGTCACTCCAACGCCAACTCTGCCAAGGTAACTGACACTTGTGCCATTATCTGTCCATGGCGAGTTAACATTGACTGCACTGGCGACCCAATTGCCGCCATCAAACTGCAAGACATCATTGGTGTTAGCACCATTTGGTGCAAGGAACTCAGCTTGAACTGAATAAGGTACCGCATGCAATCGTTGTCTTGGGTCTAATTTAACTAAACCTCCGACACCTTGCTGTCTTACCCATATTTCTAACCAAATCTCATCACCATTATAGGTGGCATCACCGTAATCAATATTATTTAGTGAAAACAGTCCATTCGTCACAGTAATTCCAAAAACATCTTGAGAATTTAGAAAGCTAGCCCCAGTTAATGGATCAGAATATATCCTTATTTGAAAATCGTATATTCCATTGGCTGGAGAGCCTCCATCCGTTAATTCTCCTTGGTAATTGAATCCAGCACCTACTGGAGTTGGTGCAGCAATGGAGTTTGTAGACTTAAGTCCTAAGCTTACTACGAGTGTTACTATAACTATTATTTTATTCATTTGATTTCCCCTGTATATTAAATTTCAAAGCTGTTTGCAAAAATTATTTCGCTTATGTTAGTGGTCGTTGTTTTATTCCAAAAACCTCCCCTGACAGTAAAACTGCCACCTGTTAAGGTGTTGCTGGCATCAACCTGTCCAATACTTGACGAGATTTTAAAATTCCCATTTGCTACTGTTGATCCACCACTGTTAATGGTGTATTTCTTTATTTCAAACTGAGCAAATGATTGACTACTGGCTAATCCAATTAATAGTATTAACGCTGATCCAAGTTTCTTGTTCCTCCCCTTTTTTAATTGTTTAACGTTGTTGTTTCTTTTTGTTTTATTCATTATGTTTTCCCCATAATTATGTATGTGTGCCTTAAGTGTAGGGAATTAGGAAATTTGAGTTCTGAAAAAGTTATGAAAAATTTCTGAATTTTTTAAAAAGTCATGAATTAATTCTGACTGAAATATGACTAAGGGCGATAAAAGCCTGTGATTCCAAGGCTTTTGCAATAAATTAATTGTAGAGACCTTTGCATAACTATAGTGACGAGTAAAAAATGATTAAATTCACCAGCTTTTCGTTAAAAATCTCGCCAATAACTGGTTATTACCTTCAAATTTCAACTCAATCTGGCAAATTTTCTCTATTTTTTCTTTCGCCATATAGTTATGCAAAGGTCTCTAATAAAATAAATTTAAAGATTCTTTTTGAAAAAAATTAAACGGAGGTGATTTTGGCTAAATATTTCTTTACTAAAGCAGAATAATTGCTTTTATCCACTAAAAAAGCATCGTGTCCGTGAATAGAATTGGTGATTTTAAGCTCTGTTGGACACACTTTTTGATTAAAAAGTGTGGCAATTTCCTTTTGTTGTTCGGGTGGGAATAAAAAATCTGTTTTTGCACTAATTACTAAAGCAGAGTCCATTTGTACTTTTTCAAATGGATTATGGTTGTCAAGATGGTGGTAATCATAGACATCAAACCAGTCCATGGCTCGTGACAAATAGATGTAACTAATGGGATCAAATTGGTGAACAAATTTTTCGGCATGGTACTCTAAATAACTTTCGACAGGAAACTCAATACCAAAGGGTTTGTTTGGGCGTTGTCGCAATGAGCGTGGAAAACGTTCTTTCCATTCTTGAGCAGAGCGGTAAGATAACATACCTATTTTTCTGGCTTGTTTCATTCCTTGAGTTGGCCACTGTTCGCTAGAATAATTACCACCCTGAAAATTGACATCATTGAGTATTGCCTCGCGTTGTAAAGAGCGAATAGCAGTACTAAAGGGTTCTGAATAACACCCTGCTGCAATATTAATCATGTGTTTAGTGGCTTTTGGGTGTTGCAGGATTAATGCCAATGCACTCATTCCACCCATTGAAGGACCTATAACACAGGCAAGCTTTTTGATTCCTAATGATTGCACTACCTCAAAAGAGGAGCTAGCAATGTCTTCAAGTGTTAAGTCTGGAAAGGTGAATTTATAGGGAAGTTTAGTAACAGGCTCAGGTGAACAAGGGCCGGTTGAGCCTTTGCACGATCCCAAAGAGCTTACGCATATAACAAACCATTTACTGGTATCAATGGCTTTTCCTACACCTAGCATGTATTCCCACCAACCATCTAAGTCACTTTCATCGTGACTGGCAGCATGAGAATCAGCCGACAAACCCGTTAAAATCAAAATCGCGTTGTCTTTTTTCTCATTTAACTCACCCCATGTTTCATAAGCAAGGGTTGCTCCATCAAGGATTGCTCCATGTCGCATGGTAAAGTTATTTAGCTTGTATAGGTTTAAATGACGTGCCATAAATTTATTCTCAAATAAAAAAGCGACTATGAGTCGCTTTTTAATAGGTCACCATTCTAAATCAAATTAGGTTGTATTTCTATACCTTCTTACCCAAATTGATAACGCAATGAAAACGGCAGCAAAAATAATGCCGTAAATTATTTCCACATGCATGATAGAAGCTTTTAGGTTGGAAGCTATGTCATTAAGGCTCATGCCATTATCGCCTAGACTGATGTGGTGGACTCCTTTGCTAAGACCAGAACCATAAGGAAGAGCTGCAAACATAAAGTATTTTGCAGGCCACTTAAACATACTCACTTGAACAAAGTTCATGCGAGTTACCACATTTAAGAAGTACCAAGCAACGGCAACCAGTAATGGAATAAAGATAGCAAACAAAAATGGTCTGCGTTTGGACCATGATGAACTAAACATCAGCCAGCCATAGATTGGTAATGCCCATAACATTTGCGTTAAAGCCCCCATCAACATAATTAGGGTGATTTTACCAATGTTGGCTGGAACCCACACCAAAGACCAGGGGTTTTGACCGTGAAACAGTACCAGAATACTGGTTAAGACCATATTTGCTATGCTGTATAAAACAAAAATAGCTGTAAAGACCAATGGCACAAAAATCATGGCAGTTATTAATTTAGATAAGACTGTCTCAGAATCAGAAATGGGTAAGGATTTCCAAAACTGGATGCTGCCATCTTTTCTGTCATCAAAAAGAGAGCCTAAGATAAAGAAAAACAAGACAATATATAAGACAAACAAGAATAAGGTTGAAGTTGAAATAAGTTGCACATCCCAAAAAGTACTCAGTTGTGTTTCAGATAATTTGTGCAATTCATTAATGCCTTTATCCAAAAACTCAGTAGAGCCAGTCTTGCTCGCAAACACTAAGCCAATTATGTAACCAATAATGGCTATCACCAGTAAAACAATGCTTATTATTATTGGTGTTTTGATAAAAGCACCGCGGTGTTCCCAAAACTCACGTCTGATTAACGCTTTGAAATTCTTAATCATGCTGCATCCTCCTCTTTTAACATGGCAACAAATAAATCGGCAACTCCAGGGCGTTGCACCTCACCTAGCGCTTCTAGTTCTCTTCGATTGGGGTGTTTAAATAACATCACGTGTTTGCCAAAGACTTTGCGTGATTGCAAAGGCTTAAATGACATGGCATCTTCGTAATTTTCTGATGAAACCATCACCTCAAAATACTCTTCGGTTAATTCTTCCATGTTGGCATCAAGGACAATTTCACCGTCTTTGATAAACAATAAATCCGTTAAGATGTGTTCGATTTCTTCCACTTGATGGGTGGTAATAATAATGGTGCGTTCGTTATCAAAATAATCGTTAAGTAAATTATCGTAAAAATCTTTGCGGTAAATAATATCCAAACCTAAAGTTGGCTCATCTAAGACGAGTAATTTAGCTTCAATTGACATCACAATAGCAAGATGCAGTTGAACCACCATGCCTTTAGACATGGACTTGACCTTTTGTTTGGCTCCTAATTTGGTTTTTTTCAAAAACGATTCGGCTTTAGTACGCGAAAACTTTGGGTGCGTTTGTTCGACAAAATCAAGCACTTCATTAACTTTAATCCAATCGGGCAAAACAGCGACATCGGCAATAAAGCAAATGTCTTGCATTAATTTGGCTCGATCTTTGAATGGACTAATACCCATCACTTCTAAATCGCCATCGTAAGCAGTTAAACCCAATAACGCTTTGAGTAATGTTGTTTTGCCCGCACCATTTGGGCCAATGAGGCCCACTATTTTGCCTTTGCCAACACTGAGGTTGATGTTTTTTAAGGCCTGAAACTTGCCATAACTTTTGGATAAGTTTGTGGCTTTAATAATTTGAGTCATTTTTGCTCCTCTATTAATTCTTTTAACGAGTTGATTAAAACTTCGACATCCAGTTTTAAATCTATAATTCTGTGTTTAATTTGCGGCCATTCTTTGACTAAGAAATGTTCCTGGTCTGAGGCTAACAATTGTTCTCTGGCGTGTTCTTTGACAAACATGCCAAGCCCACGTTTTTTCTCAACCAAATTTTCATCAACCAAATACTGCCACGCTTTGGAAACGGTAATGGGGTTGAGTTTATAATCTGCTGCCACCTTACGTACTGAAGGCAGTGCTTCGTTTTCTTTTAAGTCACCCACCAAAATCATGTTGCGAATCTGATCTTTGAGTTGCAAATAGATGGGTTCTTTGTCGTTCCACTGATAATTCATTATTATACTCTATTTCAATCTTGGAATAAGGTATTTGAATGCACGAGTAAAATCTTGTTTAACTTCTCTTTCAACGTGCAAGATTATTTTATTGTTGAAGGTCTCCTTGTTCATTTCTTGTGAAGGATAAACAACAGAAGTTATTGCCCATGCGATAGCCAGTGTAGCGCCAAAGGCAAGGGTAAACAGGGATAAAACTGTTACAGATTGATTGATAGCTGTTTTCATAAGATTCACTTTTATTTTTTGTCTTGGTGTTCTACTATA
>JALSIL010000056.1 GCA_026990095.1 Lysobacterales bacterium | reverse complement strand
TTGTCGTGGAAAAACCCCCTTACAAAACTCAATATAACGCCCCGCTGCATCATCAATTCGTTTTGCCTTGCCCAGTTTTTCACTGACAACAGTGGTAAATTGTTTATCCAACTCCGCTTCAATGGCAAGTTCTTGTTCATCAGATAATTTTTCACCGTATTGATTAAAAAACTTTATGCCATTATCGTAAAACGGGTTGTGTGAGGCAGAAATTACAACGCCTGCACTGGCATGCATAGAGCTGGTCATCCAGGCAATCGCTGGTGTTGGCATCGGACCAAGCATCAATGAATTAACACCAGCAGAGGAAAGTCCTGCTTCTAAAGCCGCTTCAAACATATAGCCCGAGATACGCGTATCTTTACCAATAACAATGGTATTAGATGGAGACAACTTCCCCAGCACTTTTCCTGCTGCAAGTCCGAGTTTAAGAGCAAACTCAGCCGTCATTATTTTACCGCCGACTTCGCCACGTATGCCATCAGTTCCAAAATATTTTTTTTCTGTCATGTCTTTAATAACTTCTTTTTTGTTTTTATCATTCCCTTGAAAATGGGAATCCAGTTTCTTTTGAATCTCTGGATTCCCACGATCACGAGGATGACTGGTTATATTGGAGGGCAAGCCCACCTTACGGCATCAATAATTCCTGTGTTATTTTGAGTACATCATTGGTTGCTTTGACATCATGTACGCGCAGATATTTTGCACCTTGGGTGTAGGCAAATTGTGCTATAGCCAATGACCCATACAATCTGTCCTCTACTTCTGCATTAAGAATCTCACCTATCATTGATTTTCGTGAAACACCTATTAAAATGGGATAACCTAAAGACTTTAATTTATTAATGTTTTTTAATAAAATCAAATTATGTTCTAAGGTTTTTCCAAATCCAATACCTGGATCAAGGATGATGTTTTTTGCCTCAATTCCCGCAAATAAGCAATTATCCACTTTTTGCTGAAAAAAATCCATAACTTCGGTCAAAACATCACGGTATTCTGGTTTGTTTTGCATAGTTTTTGGTTGGCCTTGTTTATGCATCAAGCACACGGGTAAATTAGATTTAGCCGCAATACTTAAAGCTCCATTTTCCTGCAAGGCATTAACATCATTAATAAAATTGGCACCAGCTTTAATTGCAGTAGACATGACTTCTGGCTTGCTGCTATCAATTGAAATGGTTATAGACGAATTTACTTTACGAAGTGCTTCAATAACAGGAACCACACGTTTGATTTCTTCATCAACCGAAACAACATCTGCTCCAGGACGGGTGGATTCCCCACCTATATCAATAATATTGGCTCCTTGTTTAATAAGCTGCACAGCTTGGGTCACTGCTTTGTCGGTACGAAGAAATTTTCCTCCATCTGAAAACGAATCAGGGGTCACGTTAATGACCCCCATTATTTTAAAACCTTGTTTCATAATTTAAACTGAAGGTGCTTCATCACCAATATTGCCTTTCTTCTTAGTTTTGTTATTTACAGCACCTTTGTCTTCGGATTTGGGTGCAGTAGGCTTACTGGTTGTATCACTATCATCTTCTTCCCAATCCTCTGGCGGAGAAACAGGCTCACGTGCCATTAACTGATCAATCTGACCTTTATCAATCGTTTCATATTTAATGAGTGCATCTGCCATCGCGTGAAGAATATCCATGTTATCTGTCAAAATTTTATAAGCTCTGTCGTAATTGACATCAATAATTTTCTTGATGGCTTCATCAATTTTATTTGCGGTCACATCGGATAAATTTTTGTGTTGTGTGACTTGACGACCGAGAAAAACCTCGCCTTCGTCACTGGAATACAATAAAGGACCTAAATCTTCGCCAAAACCCCATTTGGTTACCATGTTTCGGGCAATATCTGTTGCAACTGATATATCGTTTGACGCGCCTGTGGTAATGGCATCTTTCCCACCGATAAGTTCTTCTGCAATTCTACCACCGTATAAAGTCGAGATTTGCGACTCTAATAAGGTTTTTGATTGAGAATAACGGTCTTGTTCTGGCAAGAACATTGTTACACCAAGTGCACGCCCACGAGGAATTATAGTTACTTTATAAACAGGGTCATGTTCTGGCACTAAACGTCCAACAATCGCGTGACCCGCTTCGTGGTAGGCAGTATTAAGCTTTTCTTTTTCATCCATTACCATGGATTTGCGTTCTGCACCCATCATGATTTTGTCTTTTGCCTGTTCAAAATATTCCATTGTCACAATACTGGCATTATTTCGTGCGGCAAATAATGCCGCTTCATTGACAAGATTTGCCAAGTCTGCACCAGAAAAACCAGGAGTTCCTCGAGCTAAATTTCGTGGTTTGACATCATCAGCTAAAGGTACTTTTTTCATGTGTACTTTTAAAATAGCTTCACGCCCTTTGATGTCAGGTAGTGGCACAACCACTTGCCTATCAAATCGTCCTGGACGCAATAAAGCAGAATCCAACACATCAGGTCTATTGGTTGCCGCTATAACAATAACGCCTTCGTTACCTTCAAATCCATCCATTTCAACCAATAATTGATTTAATGTTTGTTCGCGTTCGTCGTTACCGCCACCCATACCTGCACCACGTTGCCTACCAACCGCATCGATTTCATCAATAAAGATGATACACGGTGCATTCTTTTTGGCTTGTTCAAACATATCTCGAACACGTGATGCACCAACACCTACAAACATTTCGACAAAGTCAGAACCAGATATAGTAAAAAATGGTACTTTTGCTTCACCTGCAATAGCTTTGGCTAATAATGTTTTACCCGTTCCTGGCGAACCAACCATCAAAACACCGCGAGGAATGTGCCCACCAAGTTTTTGAAATTTGCTTGGGTCTCGTAAGAAATCAACAATTTCACCGACTTCTTCTTTTGCTTCTTCGACACCAGCTACATCAGCAAATGTCACTTTTATTTGGTCTTCTGTTAATAACTTGGCTTTAGATTTACCAAAACTCATGGCTCCCCCTTTACCGCCGCCGCCTTGCATTTGACGCATGATAAAAAACCATAAACCAACTAATAAAATAATAGGAAAGATGGTTTCAAAGATTCTAAAAACCATGCTATCTTCTTGCACTGGTTCAAACTTAGCATCAATTTTCTGGGCAATTATTTCATCAATTAGCTTTGGGTCATTAGGTGCGTTAACAATAATTTGCTGACCCGACTTTGTTTCTGCCTTTATGATTTTATGCACACTGGTCGTGCTATTGACATCTAAAGATTTAATTTCACCGTTTTGCAACATTTGGTAGAAGTTAGTGTAAGAAACTTCCGACGATTGCGTTGTTTGTTGCATCATTGTATTGAATACCGTTAATACAAACAGTAAAACAATGACCCATAATATTAAATTTTTTGTGGTACTATTATTCAAAACACATTCCTATAATATAAATTTGTTATTAACCTTTAAATCCAATGCCCACGGCATAGACTTCTCGGCTTCTTGGTCGTGATGACTTTGGCTTTCTCATCACTACTTTTTTAAAGTTTCTTTTCATTTCTGCCAAATACTCATCAAAGCCCTCGCCTTGAAATATTTTGACCGCGTAGTTGCCATTTTGTTTTAAACAATGCAAACAAAAATCCAATGCCAACTCCGCAAGATACATGATTCGAGGTTGATCAACGGCAAATACACCACTAAGGTTTGGGGCAATATCCGATAAAACAAGGTCTATTTTTTCATCGCCAATCAATTCCAGTAGCTCATTTAACACGGACTCTTCACGAAAATCACCCTGAATAAACTCCACTCCTTGGATGGCTTCCATGGGCAATATATCCATACCAATAATACGCACATTGTTTGGGGCAATTCGGCGTGCCACTTGGCACCATCCGCCAGGAGCACAACCCAAATCCACCACATTCGCAACATTTTTCAATAGACCATCTTTCTCGTGTAGTTCTTCCAACTTAAAAGCCGATCGTGCACGATAACCCTTTTCTTGTGCCAGTTTCACCCAATGATCATCAAAATGCTCACGCAACCAACTATTTGAACTCTTACTTCTTGCCATTATGACCTTAGAACAATAAAATGCAACGTTACCACAAACATATCAACTATTAAACGTTCAATGAATAAAAAAGTTATAAAGTATTTACGCGGCATCAGCCACCACATCAACCCAGTTGTCATGATTGCCGACAAAGGACTCTCCGAAAACATCTTAAATGACATTGACATTGCACTGGACAGGCATGAATTAATTAAAATCAAAATACGCTTGGACAAAGAACAACGCACTTCAATTTCCGAGGATATTATCCAACAATGCAAAGCCCACAAAATTCATTCCATTGGTCAAACTTTAACTATTTTTCGTGCCAATCCTGATGACCCTCAATTTGATTTAACACACTAACTTATGGATTTGCATCAAAACAAGACCGCTCAAGCCAACCTTATAACCACTATTACTGACCACGAAATAGTGGTTAACCAACAAAGCTACACAAACTCCTTAGTTATCAACAAAGAAACCATTAGTGAACTCATAATTAATAATATAAGCGAATTAACACCTCAACACATCGAACAATTATTAGCCAGCAATCCTGAAATAGTCATACTGGGTTCCGGAATTAAGCATGAATTTCCCGCCGTTGAATTACTTAACCCGATTGCACTAAAAAACATTGGCTTTGAAGTCATGAATAATCAATCCGCAGCTCGAACCTACAATGTTTTGATAGCCGAAGAACGCAAAGCGGCTTGTTTACTTATTCTTTAAAATGAAGAAGTGTATTCTTCTTATCCTTTTTTTCAACCTCACCAATGAGTTTTGCCGTGAAAGATTTGTTTAGCACCGAGCAATATTAACCATAAAAAAAACCCGAGAAATAATTTCTTGGGCTTTTTTTATTTTAAAACACACTCTCAACCCATTAGGGTCATCAAGTTATATTCTTTAGCTTTTTGCTTCTTTACGAGCTTTAGCTTCAGCAATAACCGTTTCTGCAACATTAGCAGGACAAGGATTATAGTGCGAAAATTCCATAGAGAATTGACCGCGACCCGATGTCATTGTACGCAATGAACCAATGTAGCCAAACATTTCTGATAAAGGCACATCAGCTTTAATGCGAACAGCCGTTGCTGCAGGTTCTTGTGATTTAATCATACCACGACGACGATTTAAATCACCAATAACATCACCTACGTGATCATCTGGCGTAAACACATCTACTGTCATAATAGGTTCCATTAATTGTGGAGCCGCTTTAGGCATAGACTGACGGTAAGCTCCTTTTGCTGCTGCTTCAAATGCCATTGCAGATGAATCCACCGCATGGTAAGCACCATCGGTAATAGTAAATTTAATGTCTGTACAAGGGTAGCCAGCTAACACGCCTTCTTGCATTAATGACTCAAAACCTTTTTCAATCGCGGGGAAATATTCTTTTGGTACATTACCACCTGAT
>JALSIL010000055.1 GCA_026990095.1 Lysobacterales bacterium | reverse complement strand
ACTAACCATTTTTTGACTCATGGCATCTTTCAATAAAGGCACGACTGAGAATGTTCCAGGTTGAGAGTGTTCAAAAAGCTTTGGGTTATAGATGCCAATACCGCTGTAAGTTTGTTTTTTCGAGGAATCTATAAATGAGATGAGTTGTTTTTCATTTAGGAAGAAGTCGCCATTTGGGTTATGGTTTGGATTGCTTACCATGACTAAGTGAGCTAACATATTTGGTAAGGCTTTTATGCAAGTAAAATCAATATCTGTTTTAATATCGCCATTGACAACTAAAAATGGTTCATTTTCTAATAGGCTTAAGGCATTATACATTCCTCCACCCGTTTCTAAAGGTTCGTCTCCTTCAAATGAATAACGAATCTTTACTCCGTACTGGTTACCACTGCCTAATTTATTTATAATTTGTTGGGCTAACCAACTGACATTGATGACAATATCAGTAAATCCTGCTTTTTTTAGGTTAAGGATATGGTACTCAATTAGTGTTGTTCCACAGACCTCCAGTAATGGTTTGGGTTTGACTAGAGTTAAAGGACGCATTCGCTCGCCCTTACCAGCGGCTAAAATTAGTGCTTGCATAATGAATCCATGCTAGGAGAAATTTCATTAATTAACTCTAATAACGGAATAAACGCAGGGTATTTTTTACAGGTTGATTTTATATAGCATAGTGTTAGGTTTAAGTCTTTTAAATAGTTTGGTTTGTTGTCACGGTAGTTCAAGCGGCAGAATATTCCCGCAACTTTTAGGTGCCGTTGCAGACCCATTAAATCAAACCATTTTTGCCATTGTTGGTTAGAGTAGTTTGTTGAATTGTTTTTGTTGTATTGTTGACGAAAATCATCAACCATGCGATTAACTGACTGTTCATCCCATTGAATGTAACAATCTTTTAGTAGGGATACTAAATCATAAGTCACTGCACCAATAACTGCATCTTGAAAATCTAAGATTCCTGGGTTGTTATTTTTAACTTTCATCAGGTTGCGACTGTGGTAATCACGGTGCACAAAAACTTGCGGTTGTTCTAATGCATTGCCAATCAATAAATTGTTGCAGGTTTCTAGTATGGCATGTTGTTTTTCAGATAAGTTTACATCCAAATGTGCATTAACAAACCATTGTTCAAACAATTCTAATTCTGCTAATAGGAGTTCTGTGCTATAAACAGGAATTTCGGTGGTATTAGTTTTTTCTTGCATTTTATGCAATGCATCAAAAGCGTCTTTGTAAAGAGTTTCAAAATTCTGTTCATTTAAAACAGATAAATATTGAACAGTGCCTAAGTCAGATAACAACAAAAACCCTTGTGTTAAATCTTGTTTAATAATTACAGGTACAAGTAAGTTTGCATCATTGAGTTTTCTTGATACCTTAATAAAGGCAGAGCAGTCTTCATATTCGGGTGGTGCATCCATAATTATGAATGTTTTTCCTTTTGAAAAAACTCGCCAATAACTTCTAAAGCTGGCATCACTCGATGCTGGTTTAAGGTAACAGTCCGTATCGTGTAGAGCTTCTTGAGCCCAAGACATTAATTTGTTTTGCCTATCCATCTGAAATGTTATTTAAAATAGATGATTTTACTTATTGGTATTTTTTTTTCAATTAAATAAAGAAAAATACGCAGTTAATATTAGTGCACCACTTATATTTAAAATCAAACCTATTCGCATCATTTGTTTTATTGGTACACGTCCGCTGCTAAAAATAATGGCGTTAGGAGCAGTCGCGACAGGCATCATAAAGGCAAAACTAGAACTTATGGCTGCAGGTAACATTAACACCATTGGATCAATATCAAGGGCAACGGCAGTTGACAATAAAATCGGCATTAATACGGCAGTAGTTGCGGTGTTACTCGTTATTTCTGTCAAGAATGTCACGAAAAAGCAAATGAAGCCAATAATTACCCAAGTAGGGAAGTCATTCAAGAATATAAGGTTGTTGGCAATTGATGCACTTAAACCCGTTTGTTTAAATGCTGTTGCTATGGTAATGCCACCAGCAAACAATAATAATATTCCCCATGGAATTTTATTTAAAGCGTTCCAAGTGATTAGAGGTTTACTTTTATTGTCTTTAATAACAAACAATAAAACGACACTTAATAATGCCACAGATGCATCATTGGCATAAGGTAAGTTTAATAAAGCCTTCCAGCCTCCAAAGGGTTCTACTCGCGTAATCCAAAGTAAAGCCGTGAGAGAAAATACAGCAAGAACTTTAGTTTGAGCATTGCTAATGCTCATTTCTTTAAGGTCATAATTGATGGGTTTGTCGTTTAATTTCCTGCTTAAATAAAAATAGACCAAAGGAAATAGTATAAATAGAATAGGTAATACTTGTTTCATCCAAGAAAGAAACCCGATTTCTTTAAGTTTTGCATCTTCTAATACTTGAATCAAAATTAAATTTGGAGGTGTACCTATAGGCGTAGCAATACCACCAATACTGGCAGCGTAGGCAATCCCGAGCAATAATATAATGGCAAATTTCTTTGATGCATTGTTTTCTAATATAGCCAGTGCAATTGGTAAAAGCATGAGTGTGGTTGCCGTATTTGAAATCCACATACTTAAAAGAGAAGCGGTAAGCATAAAGCTTAGTAGAATTTTTGATTGGGAATTTGTTCCTATGTGCTTAATTATTTTGTTGGCAATTAAACGGTGCGTATTGGTATGTGTCATAGCCGTTGAAAGCATAAATCCACCCAATAAAAGTAATATTAAGGGACTTCCATAGGCTTGTGCTACCGTTTTTGAATTTAAAATGCCAAGTAATGGAAAGGTGGCTATTGGTATTAATGAGGTAATGGGAATGGGTAGTTTTTCCGTAATCCATAAGGTTGCAGTAATCGCGGTAATCATCAATGTATGGGATTCTGCCCTTGTTAAATTTGATGAATAAATTAATATTGCCGTAGCAATAAAAAATAGAAAATACAAGATGGTATTGAAATTGATTCTCATGTGCATATTAGCAAGACCTTAAATAACAGAATTTTAACATTAATACTTGTAATTGTACCTATAAAAAAATTATCATAGTAGTAATTTAATTCAGGGGACCAATAAATGCGTCTAAAATATTTAATCTTAACTCTACTATCCATTGCTTTATTACAAGCGTGCAGTAGTTCTTCTAATGCACCACGAGCTGTTGAAACAGGTCCAGCTACAAACCCAGGTGGTGATCCAGTCACAGCTGTTATTACGGCTCGCTTTGCACCAGCTGATGGTATCTTGCCGTTTCCAACTAACCTTATATTAAGTGGAACAACAGATTTAACTTTAAATCCTCCAGCAGAGGATCCGACAGACTTTAGTGATCCAGCTGTAGCATTAAGTGCCTTAGATGGTTTTTCTACCATTGCTCCTTGGGGTGCACCGTTCTCAGCCAATGTTGCAGCATCTTCGGTTGTACCTGGACAAAGTGTAAGGGTTTTTGAAGTAAAACTAACAGGACCTGGTGGTGGCGTAACAGAAGTTGTTGCCGAGTTACAAGCGGGAGTGGATTTTGTTGCTGTGGCAAACGGAGCAGGAGTGGGAATTGTTCCGCTTAAAGCTTTAAAGCAAATTACTAGCTACATGGCGGTTTTAACCAATGGAATAACAGATGATGCAGGAAATGCAGCAACTCCAGACCAAACCTATTTTTTAACCAAAAGAACATCGCCATTAGTGGATGCTAACGGAAACAGTACTGACCCATTAATTACTAATGAAACAGCTGGAAAATTAGAGCCACTAAGGCAATTAACTAATTCTCAAGAAGCCGCTGCCGCTTCTCAAGGAATTGATCCAGCAAACATTGTTTTATCTTTTGTGATGACAACTCAGTCGATTACACCTGTCCTACAAGCGGTTAAAGCAACTACACAGCCAGGAGCCAGTACTCTTGTACCAACTGGCCTTAATACCAGTGTTATCAATGGTGCAGGCATTGCGGATATTTGGATAGGCGTTCAAAGTTCTCCTTACTATTTGGGTGCTCCAAGTGCAGAGAATCCAACAGCTCCACTAAATAGCTTTTGGAAAGCAGCACCTGGTGCTTATATGGCTCCGTTTGATGCTTTGGGATTAGATCCGACTTCAACAAATCTTACATTTGCCAACCCGTTTCCAGTAGCAACAGGGGTACAAACCTACCCAGTATTATTAACTTTGCCTAATATAAATAGTGGGCACACAAAGCCAGCATCTGGATGGCCAATTGTTATTTTTCAACATGGTATTACGGGTAATAGAACTCACATGCTAGCAGTAGCAGATACCTTAGCTTCAATAGGCTACGCTGTAATAGCTCAAGATTTGGTATTACACGGTATAACAGATCCAAACCACCAATTTAATATTGAAAATACGCCTTTTGGTCCAATAGCAAATGAACGCACTTTTGAAGTGGATTATGTGGATAATGAAACAGGAGCACCAGGGTCTGATGGAATTGTTGATTCTTCAGGGGCTCATTTTATTAATTTAGGCAATCTATTAGTCTCACGAGACAATGTCAGGCAAGGAATTGCTGATTTAATGACGTTAACAGCTACCATACCAACTATGGACTTAGATGGTGATGGTTCTCCGGACTTTGATGGTTCGAATATTGCGTTCGTCTCTCAATCCCTTGGTTCTATCCATGGTGCCACATTTATCGCACTCGATGATAATGTCAATACAGCCGTTCTGTCGGTTGGCGGTGGTGGTATAGCGCGTTTACTTGATGGTTCAGCTGCATTTGGTCCTCGAATTAGAGCAGGATTGGCAGCTGTGGGTGTTGAAGCAGGTACGCCAAAGTACGATCAATTCATGGTTATAACCCAAACAGTTATTGATGCAGCAGATCCTTTGAATTTTGCTGCTTTAAGTTCGGCGAATAACAACATCTTGTTCCACGAAGTCTTAGGCGATCAAGTTGTTCCTAACTCCGTTGCTGGTGCACCGTTGTCTGGTTCTGAGCCTCTAATAGCAGCAATGGGATTGCCAGCAATTACTAGCACCACTGCAAGTGAGCAGGGTGTTGATGGTGTTGTAAGATTTACCGCAGGTAATCACAGCAGTTTACTTAGTCCAGTAGGTTCATTAGCAGCAACAGTAGAAATGCAAACGCAAATGGCAAGTATGATTGCTACACGGGGTACGACAGTTGTTGTAACAGATACCTCAGTCATTCAAGATCAATAAAGAGGAGATGAAAAATGAAAAACAGCAAACAAAATAAATTAAATAAAGCATTGAAAATTGCTTTAGTAACCACTTCTCTTGGTCTTGTATCATTGGCTCAGGCAATTAACTTTAGCAAAGGTGATTTTTCTGGCAGTTGGGATACCACCGTATCTTATGGTATTGGATTAAGAGCACAAGAAAGAGATAATGATTTAGTTGGTAAAGCAAATTTGAATCCTTCTGTAGGAGGTCTAGATTTGAATGGTCGAATTCAA
>JALSIL010000054.1 GCA_026990095.1 Lysobacterales bacterium | reverse complement strand
GTGCTGTGCTGTGCTGTGCTGTGCTAGCCATGCCTAAAGCACTTAAGATTTTATTATGTTTCATTTATTTCTCCATTTTTTAATATTTTTTAAAAATTTTATAAATGCAACTGTGGTTAAAAGTCATTGGTCAATTCGGTCGTTTTTCGTGGCGGGATAGCTCACTTTTTGTCAAATTTTGGCAATATCCGTTAACAAGTTGCGATTTTATAATATCTTTGCAATTTCATCTGTCAAGATTTTTTTAGCAACTTAGGATAGATTAGGATATGCTAATATTGTGGTGGGTAAACCCACCTTACGATAGACTCTTATCTGGTTTTTGCTTTTCGTTGTGCCGCTGTGAGATAACTTTTTTTATTGGATTGTCGGTTTTAACCGACGCTTTTTTATAAATGTTGAATTTAGAGTGGGATAAATCCCACTTACCAAATACTCAATTTGAAGACTGAGGTCGCTTACACACTGCCGATGGGCATGGCCCATCCTACCCAAGCATTTTGTTTTTGCTTTTCGTTGTGTCGCTGTGAGACAACTTCTTTTATTGGATTGTCGGTTTTAACCGACGCTTTTTTATAATTATTGAATTTAGAGTGGGATAAATCCCACTTACCAATTATTTGCTCCGACCAAACAAACATCGAAAGGTTAGGCTACGCGAGCTTAGCCCAACCTACAAAAACAATTAAGAATTCAAATCTTGTAGCTTGTACTTAACAGACTGCAAAAAAAAGCCTCAAGATTGAGGCTTTTTTACATACTTTTTTAATCCAAGTTATTTTCTTGAATAAGTAAAACCTACTTGGTATTGATTCATGTCGATTGAAATTGTTTGACCTGGATCAAATGGGTTAGGTCCAGTAACCTTTTCACCAGCACCGTACATAAATGACAGGGTCATTTCATTGCCGTTAGCCAGTTGCTTTGTGAAACCTGCTGTTAAGTGAGATTTGATTACCGCTGGGGCTAAGATGTTAAAGATAACATCGGATGATTCGATTGGTTGATCCGTAATGCTGTAACCAACTCTCAAAATCAAATCATCACTATGCGACCATTCGTAACCGGTTTTAACAATTGTCATGTCATTGTAACCAAAGCCAAAACCGTTACTTCCTCCGCCACAACCAGGGCCTGATGCTGCTAAAGAACCTGTTATTAAAAATGCGTTTAATGCATCAAAACATTGTCCGCCTGTTAGTGGCGTTATGTCATTACCGATTGATTTAATATCGGAATAATTGATGCGTTGAACATCGGCAACAAACACACCTTTTTCACCGACATCCGCAGAGATGCCAAATGTCCATGTTTCTGGAATATCGAAGCCACCGTTTTCTGCAAACAAGCCTTTGTATTCATCAAACTCGCCCATGCGCATTTTTGATTGGTAAGAAGCACCAAAACGAATGCTTTCAGAAATTGCACTGTTGAATCCCACTTTAAATCCACCACCATAAGAAGTCGAAAAACTGTTGTTTGTTAAATTATTTGGGAAATTTGTCACGCCTGCAAAGCTGCCCAAGCCTGTAGCTTCAAAACGTTGAAAAACACCAATTAAACTCACACCGATTGAAGAGTTTTCACCCACTTTCATTGAGTAAGTAGGGGCGACAAACAATTGCATTAAATCGATACCTAAAGTACCGCCACCAAATGTACCTGGAGCCGTCACAATAGTCTCAGTATTTGGATTAAAGACATTAGCTGACCCGCCTTGGTATTCGGTATTCATGCCGCCGTTACCGTAAACCATTACCCCAAAGGATGAACGATCTGATAACATTTTGTTCCAACCAAAACTTGGTACTGGGAATAAAGTGTTTTCTGATTTAATTTTTCCTGGGCCTATAGAAAAGGGTAATTGACACGGGTTTGTTGGTGATGAAGGTTGTGTGCAACTTGGTATCGCTCCAATTGGTGCAAAACCATTTGGTAAAGCTGGGTCGCCTGTGACTTCGTATTCGCGTTGCGGGCTAAATAATGCAAGCCCTATATCCATGCGATCCCCAGCAAAAACCATATTAGCTGGATTGGTTGAACCCGCTAATGCATCGACATTTTTCGCTTTTGCAACGCCTGCTCCAGCAAGCCCTGCTTCTGATGGTGAGTACGCGTGAGCAAAATAACCATTGGTTGCTGAAGCACTGCCTGCCATAGTTAAAGTTGCAGCAATTGCAACCGTTAGAATTGATTTTTTATTCAACAATGTCATTTATTTAAATCCCCTTGATTAAGATTAAGTTAAGATAGTGTTAAAGGTTAGCCTAAATTATAACTTTTGTAAACAATTTGCTCTAATATTAGATAAATGTAATATATAAAATCAAATTACATTGAGATTTTTTTATTTAAATCTTGAAAAATTACAAAAACAACTCAAAATTAAAGCAATTAAACGAAACATTATAATATATGTCTGATAAAGATTTGTCTTGGGACAATCAAAGCCTAGTTTTTGAAGAATCCCAGGAAGAGCTCAAAGAGCCAAACATGTACAAGGTTTTAATCATTAACGATGATTTCACTCCGATGGATTTTGTCATTGATGTGTTAGTGCGATTTTTTCGAATGGATGAAGAACGCGCTACTCAGGTGATGATGCATGTGCATACGCGCGGTAAAGGTTTGTGCGGAATTTTCACCCATGAAATTGCCGAAACCAAAATGCTGCAAGTCAACCACTACGCCAAAGAAAATCAACACCCTTTATTGTGTGTCATGGAGCAAGCCTAATGCTAGATAAAGAATTGGACAAAAATATCGGTAATATCTACCAACAAGCTATCTTTAATCGCCACGAATACTTAACCATGGAACATTTGATGTTAGGGTTGTTAAAAAATTCAAACGTCATTAAAGTATTGCAAGAAATAGATTGTGATATTGAGTTGTTAAAAACAGAACTTAAGCAACACATCGAACAATACATTGAGGTGTTACCAAAAGATATTGATTTCACACCGCAACCCACCACCGCCTTTCAGCGTGTCATGCAAAGGGCTATTTTTTCAAGCCAATCTGCTGAGGTGGATATTGTCACGGGTGAACGTGTGTTGGTTTCTTTCTTTGAGGAACATGAATGCCATGTTGTTTACTTATTTGCCAAACAAGGCATTGAGCGATTTGACATTGTTAGCACCATCGCTCACGGTGACTTTGCTCCGATGGATGGTTATGACAATAGCGATGAGGAAAGCGAAGACCAAACCGATGGAGTTGAAAGTTATTTAATTAACCTGAATGAAAAAGCCATTGCTGGCAAAATTGACCCACTTATTGGTCGGCATCAAGAGTTAGAGCGTGTTATCCAAATATTACTTCGTCGCCGAAAAAACAACCCGTTGCTGGTTGGTGAACCTGGCGTGGGTAAAACGGCGGTAGCTGCTGGTCTTGCAAAACGCATTGTCGATAAAGAAGTCCCTGAACTCATCCAAGAAGCCATTGTATTTTCATTGGATTTAGGCAGCATGTTAGCAGGCACAAAATACCGTGGAGATTTTGAAAAACGCATGAAGAAAGTGATTCAACATGTGCAAAATATCGAACACTCCATTCTTTTTATTGATGAAATACACACCATTATCGGTGCTGGAGCTGTTTCGGGTGGTACAATGGATGCATCCAATATGCTCAAACCAGCCCTGAGTAATGGTGAACTGCGCTGCATTGGTGCAACAACTGCACAAGAAGCGCGCAGTGTTTTTGATAAAGACCGTGCACTGGCACGCCGTTTTCAAAAAGTGGACATTAAAGAACCCAGCATCAGCGAAACCATCGATATTTTACAAGGATTAAAGCCCCAATTTGAATCGCACCACGATGTTAAATACAGCAATGAGTCTATTACCGAAGCGGTCAAAATAACTTCTCGCTACCTAAATGATAAATTTTTGCCCGATAAAGCCATCGATGCCATTGATGAAGCAGGTTCTTGGCAACGCATTAAAGGTTTGCAAAAAACACCAATAAACGCAAGTGATATTCGGCGAGTTGTTGCATCCATGGCAAAAATCCCAGTCAATGATTTGAACGGTGATGATATTCAACGCTTACAGTCCATTGAACGCAACCTCAAAATGGTTATCTTTGGACAAGATGAAGCGATTAACACCTTATCCACAGCAATTAAAATGTCACGAGCTGGTATGGCAAAAGCCGATCAACCCATCGCTAATCTATTATTTGCAGGTCCCACTGGCGTAGGTAAAACTGAAGTAGTCAAACAATTATCCCATTTATTAGGCTTGAAATTATTACGTTTTGATATGTCTGAATACATGGAGTCTCACAGTGTTGCCCGTCTTATTGGCTCTCCTCCTGGTTATGTTGGTCACGAAGAAGGCGGTTTGTTAACGGATAAAGTTCATCAAAATCCACACAGCATCGTTTTATTGGATGAAATTGAAAAAGCTCACCCTGATATTTTTAATGTTTTATTGCAAGTCATGGATAGAGGGACTCTAACAGACTCTAACGGTAGAGAAACGGACTTTAGAAATGTCTTACTTATTATGACCACCAATGCAGGGGCTGCTGAACAATCACGTGATTCCATGGGCTTTACTGAGCAAGACAACTCCAGTGATTCTGAGCAAGCCATCAAGCGCTTGTTTTCACCCGAGTTTAGAAATCGCCTTGATGCAACCATTCAGTTTAATCATTTAGCACAAATGCACGTACTCAAAATTGTGGATAAGATTATTATTGAGCTAGAAACTCAAATGTCAGACAAGTCATTGCGTTTTAAACTCAGTAACAATGCCAAGCAATGGTTGGTTGATAAAGGCTATGATAAATCCATGGGAGCCAGGCCAATGCACCGAGCGATAGAACGTTACATTAAAAAACCTTTAATTGACGAAATATTGTTTGGAAAACTCGTTAATGGAGGATTGGTTGTCATAGACTTACTCAATGACAAACTGTCTTTTGCCATTAAATCTAACACACCTTTATTGGAGTCTAATAAAAAACCAGTCAATTAAAGGTTTTCAAAGCCTGTTTAAAGAATGACCATTAAAAAAATCACTGCTCAAGAGTTGGTGGGGTTCGGACTTTTAGTCCGTCTTTTAAATAACGGGACTAAAGAGACTGTGAAAGTATTATGGGGCGAAAGAAAAATGAGCAGAAAATTTGCTAATAAAGGCGGAAAACGCAGTGACTAGCTAGCTAATTCCAAGTTTTTCAACGCATAGTAGCGAAATTTATGCCATTTTTACTCGTCATCAGAATACTTTCACAGTCTCTTTACTCCGACCTTTAAATAACGGGACTGAAGTCCCTGCCCCAAATGGCTACTTGAGAAGTTACACCCTAATTTCTTTGAAGAAACTGCAATTTCTTGGAAATTTATGCTTTTGTATTGCTTTTACTTTGATGATTTTCATAACCAAATAAGAAAAATGAAGCGCCAAAGGCGGGGTAGGTGTCAGGTGATATGTTTTCTTCGTACTGGAGCAGAATATTTTCAACTTTTT
>JALSIL010000053.1 GCA_026990095.1 Lysobacterales bacterium | reverse complement strand
AAGTTTCTACATTTGGCTTGAAGAACTTAAATTTAAACACCCTTGGCAACAAGTCGTTTTACAAGAATACTTTGATGTATTGTCAGATTGTAGAGATTAATTAAGACAGAGCATTGGAATAGTTTAAGTTTATTACCCAGAATCCTCGCCAGGGTTGTAACGGTATCAATTAAACTCTTTAAAAAAATAAGAACCAAAAGTTGATAGTCCTTGCTATTAGTTAGAGGCAAGCTGGAAAAACGTAAGTAAAATCTTGTGTTAACCAATACACGAATATCAGCATGACAATTGTCGTAAACTACTATTTAGTACAATTTTATGATAGATAAAATCAACAATGGGATTGTTTTGGAGATTAAAGACTAGAACATGTGAAATTATGTATTTAAACTTAACAGGTCAAAACATATCAACCCTGCGGCTTATACCGTTTAGATTACTCTATCCAAACAGCGGTAGGTAATGGCTTCTAGCACATGTTTTTTTTCAATGCTTGAGCTTTTTTCTAAATCTGCAATTGTTCGAGCGACCTTCAAAATGCGGTGATAAGCACGAGCTGAGAGTTTAAGTTTCTCCACTATAGACTCTAGCATAACTAAATTTTCTTCAGGAATATTCAAATACATGTCCATTTCTTGATTAGATAAATCTGCATTGGTTTTTCTTTGGTTTCGATCTAATTGGATATTTCTTGCTAGTTCTACCCGTTTTTTTACCGCACTACTTGATTCAGTGCCCGAGCTTTTTTTTCGCAACTCTTTATAGGCAATACGCGATACCTCAACGTGCATATCAATCCTATCTAACAAAGGACCTGATACTTTGGCTCGATAACGTTCGATTTGTGTTTGAGAACACGAGCAATCACGCTCTTTATCACCCAGAAACCCGCACGGACAAGGATTCATTGCCGCAATTAACTGAAACTTAGCAGGAAATTCCGCTTGTCGAGCGGCACGAGAAATGGTAATTTTCCCCGATTCCATCGGTTCACGCAAAACCTCCAAAACATGACGAGAAAATTCCGGCAATTCATCAAGAAATAAAACCCCTTGATGAGAAAGGCTAATTTCACCTGGTTTTGGGTTGGAACCACCACCCACTAAAGCCACCGCGGAAGCGGTATGATGAGGCGCACGAAAAGGCGGAACAAACCAATTGTTAATATCAAAGCCTTGTCCTGAAATAGAGGCAATAGCCGCAGATTCAATGGCTTGATTTTCTGTTAATGCTGGCATTATCCCCGACAAACGGCTAGCTAACATGGTTTTACCTGTACCAGGAGGACCAATAAATAGCAAATTGTGCGAACCAGCAGCGGCAATTTCCAAAGCTCTTTTGGCTTGGAACTGACCCTTAACTTCGGACAAATCAGCACAAGTAATTTTATTAGGTCTTACAATGGTTTTGGCTTGTGGCAAAGCAGATAGTTGATTTAACCATGCACACACTTCGATTAAATTCAAAGCTGTTTTGCAAATGCCAGTGCTAATCAAAGCGGCTTCACAACCATTGTCAAATGGAACCACCAAAACCCGATTAGATTGGAATGTTTCTATGGCAATAGGTAACACACCTTTAATTGAGCGCAGTTCACCACCCAAAGATAACTCACCAACAAACTCCGACTCAGTTAATCTATCACCAGAAACTTGCCCTGATGCTGCCAAAATACCAATAGCAATAGGCAAGTCAAAACGTCCACCTTCTTTCGGTAAATCAGCAGGAGAAAGGTTTATAGTGATGCGTTGCTGCGGAAAATCTAAGTTACTATTAATGATGGCGGCTCGAACCCTGTCCTTACTTTCCTTAACTGCCGTTTCAGGCAAGCCTACGATATTTAGACCAGGTAAGCCCTTAGATAAATGCACTTCGACCCGAACCAATGGTGCTTTAATGCCATCTTGTGCACGCGAATAGACTATAGCTAATTTTGACATCCTTGTTTCTATATCCTTTTATTTTATGACTTTTTTAAGTTCTTCAGCTCAGTTTCAAGCATCTTAAGTTTTTCACGTGTTTTAGCCAAAACCGCCTTCTGCACATCAAACTCTTCGCGCGTGACTAAGTCCATCTTTTTTAATCCAGCGACCAAAACCGCCTTGGCATTGGTGTGAAACTCATCGCGAATGGTTTTAAGGTCTTGAGGAATCAACTCCCCAATTTTACTAACAACATCTTCTACGGCTTGTGGTTTAATCATAATTGTCTTTATTGAATTAAATAATGCCGCTATTTTAACACATTAACAAAAGTTAAGAATCAGAAAGTCACTATCAATTTGTAGGAAAATACCTATTACCTAAATTCCGATAGTGAAAACAAAATCAAAAGTAGGATTATTTATAGGAAATGGTTTGACAGGTCAAAACACATCAGCACAACCCCTTAGCACGTCTAGCAACCCAAGAAAATGTCTTATAATTGTTTTTTTTAGAAGTATTCCATAAACGAAGTCCGTGAAGAAGCCTTGTATGGTTATATTACCAAATTAACCAAGGAATCCAATGATGTTTAAGGCCAAATGAAAAGTATTCTTAGTGACCCTTATAATAAATTTTGGTGTTTCTTAAATAGGGTAATTAATGGAAAATAAAAAAGGGTCTGCCAAGACCCTTTTTTAAATGTTTCTATCTTACTGATTCCATTCAATGGTTAGATAGCCTGCTGCTGGCGATGTGTTGTAACCATTAATGACTTGATACTCTTTATCTGTGGCGTTTTCAACCTTCAATGCCATGCGCCAGTTATCATCGAGTTTATACGCTGCACGTAAATCAATCACCGTATAACCATCGAGTTCTGTACCAAAATCGTAATTTTTTGAAGCATAACGAACACTCGAGCCAATTGAAAATTTATTATAGAACTTATCGACACTAAAATTAATTTTGTTATCAGGTCGGCGCAATAATGGTGTATCTGTTTGGTCATTATTGGCATCTTGATGGGTGGCATTGATGTTGATTTTCAAGTCATCAACCGTTAAATTATAATTGACTTCAAGCCCTTTAATAGTGGATTTATTAACATTTACAGGTTTAAACGTTGAACCTTGATAATCAATTAAGTTGTCAATTTTGTAATAAAAGGCATTAAAGGCGATGCTGTGGCTTTCATTAATGGGTAACTTATAAGCAATTTCATAATTTAAGGATTCTTCTGGCTTTAAATCGGGGTTGCCTTCAAAGGATTGAAAATTAACATAGGGTGAAAATAATTCATTCAAACTGGGGGCGTGAAAAGCAGAACCAACAGATAAGTTGACTAGTGACGAATTTGAAAATTTATACGCCCAACTGACATCGGCAGAGGTATCAGCTCCATAGACATTGTTGTCATCGTATCGCCCACTGACCGAGAAAATATTATTGGCAAACGAACCCTGCCAATTGGCAAATATGCCTAAATTGTTTCGCGAATTACTGTAATTTAAAGCAGTAACCAGCTTGTTTTGTAATTCTGAATTTTCTTGGCGATAACTCACGCCTAAGCCAATGTGATTGGTATCGATTCGCTTATTTAATAAAATATCGAATGTATTTCTATCGGAGTTAAAGCCATTGGAGAACACCTTGGTTGTTAAACTGTTTTTATTGTGACTTAAGGCAACTTCTGTATTCCAACCGTTGAGTATTTGACCTTGCCATGCCAATTTAATTACGCGTTGACTTGAATCAGAGTTTCCAACTTCATAAAAGGAATCAAAATCAATGTCTGATTTAGTCTCTAAATAGTTAAAGTTGATTTTCCCATTAGCCATGTTTAGCGAGCCATTGAGGTTTAAACTCAGGTTTTCATAACCATCATTATCGGGGTTATAGGAAAATGCATTATTAGCGTTTGTTGCCGAAAACCCATCTGTTTTTTGGCTGCCAATAACAATGGAATATTGCCCTTTATCAGTCGAATTGCCATAGCCAATATCAAAATCATGGCTGTCAAATGATCCACCTGTGTAACGGATATACATATTATCTTGTTTGCGAGTTATAATATTGATAACACCGCCAATGGCATCTGAGCCGTAATAACTGACTCGTGTTCCACGGACAATTTCAACACGTTCGATTTGTGAGACTGGTAGGTTTTCCCAGGCAAAACTTCCAGTAAAGGAGGAAGAAGCTCGCACACCATCAATTAAGACTAAAGCATGATTTGAATTTGTGCCACGCATAAAAACGCTGGTTTGTGTGCCATTTCCACCAGAGCGAGCCACGTCTATGCCTTGCTGTAGCACTAAAAGGTCAACAATACTGTTGGCCTGTAGGTTTAAAATATCTTCTCGGTCTATAACAGTGACCGATGGAATGATATCGTTTTGGGATTGTTCATAACGTGAAGCGGTAACTATAGTATCATCGAGTTGCGTCTTGTCTTCATCGGCATGAGAGTTGAGTGTGAATAATAATGCCGTAGATAACGACAAAAGTTTGCTTGTTTTCATTTTATTCTCCGTCGCCCACCGCGACTTTGTTGATTAATATAAAAAAATAGGCAGGTCTCCGGACTTTAAAGCTTGTTTTTTTAACGCCTTCCCAAAATTGCTTTCAGTGGCTTTTGTTAAAAATATACTTTATTACCGTTACGGGGGTAGTTCTGGATTTTAACCAGATTCCCTTTTCACCAAAAATTAATTTGGCACCTATTTGATTGAGGTCTTACTTGGGTGCATTGTAAGCATGCAGTCGAGTGTTCTCAATGAAAAAAAAGTTAAATAGCGACTAAAAGTTACAATTTAATGCTAGAGACCTTTGCATAATTCTGGGACAGTGGAAAAAAGAATGAAAAAAGCATCAATCAAGTCAAAAAAAGAGTCAAATAGCTCGCTATTTATTCGTATCATCCATGATACTCACCCACATGCGTGGGCTAGCGTGAAAATCCTTTCCAGAAGGATTTTTGCGAGTTTTTTAACGATGAGTGGTGCTTTTTGCAACTTTTTAACGCGTTCCACGAGTTGTGGAAAGGTCTCTACTGATTTAACAGCTTGTATTCATTCAGGGTCATGGACTTAACCCATTGAGTAAAAGGTGTTTGGCTGTGGTTTTGCATGAATTGTTTGATTTTACGGTTGTCTCCACGTAAAAAGCGGTTATCAAGTGGTCTAAAGTATTTTTCATTTATGCTAACCACGGTATCGCCTGCAGAGTTAATGGCTTGAGTTTTTATGCCTTTACCCTGCCAAGAAATCTCATAATTTAGGGCAGAAAATGCCGCATTTACCATGTCTTTTACCGAATGCAGCTTGTTGGTTGAAACATTGAAATCTTGAGCATTTTTTTGCCGCATAATCTCATGTATGATTTTGACGTAATCGGGTGCATAACCCCAGTCTTTTTTCGCTTCAATATTGCCAAGAGTGAGTGGTTTGCCGCCATTTTTTACTAGGCGAGCAACGTTGTTACATATTTTTTTGCTAACAAACGAAGCTGGACGTAATTCTGATTCGTGGTTAAATAAAATACCGTTACAAGCAAAAAGC
>JALSIL010000052.1 GCA_026990095.1 Lysobacterales bacterium | reverse complement strand
ATGTTTGGGATATAAAACACCTTATGAGATTTTTGAGAAATTAACTGGAATAAACATGAATAAATCAAAGGAGTTGCACTTATGACTCGAATTCAGCACTTTTCAAAAGTTCAGAAGCACAACTAAAAAGTTGCATAATTAGTAACGCAAAAATTGTATTTTTAAGCATAAAGGGCAATCCTTGGTAAGTAGAGCGGACTAAATTATACCACAAAGAAATCGTGATTATTGCTGCGGCTGTTTTTTATTCTCCATTAAAAATGCCTTAAACCACTTGGGTGGCTTTTTTTCGATGGGGTGTTTGAAATTATGTTCTGAAAAAAGCTTTTGGCAAAACTTTGGGATGTTTTTTGAGCTAATTTCTTGACTAAAATGATCATCAATAATGTACCTAAAATAATACATAGCAATCAGTTCTGCTTGAAGAGATTTAAAATATCCACGCTTTTTGGTATTTTTTCTTTCGCCATATAATTATGCATAGATCTCTATTATTTAAGTTAAAACCTGTTAATTGTGCCTATATACTATCATAGTCAATGAAGTTCTTTCGCATCAACAATTTTAATTCTTTCAATCGTCCTTCTTTAGGCCAACCAACTAGTTTATCAACCACCTTCCCATCAGTTAAAAAATAAAAACTCGGGGTTCCCCAATAGTCTAACATAGGAAAATCTAAAGATGTTTCAATATATTTCATTGTAAAATTTGGAAATTTATTATTCCATTGAGAAATGTCATCTAAATAAAATGCAGAATCCGGAGGGCTAAACCAATGAGCATGTTTGGATAAAAACTGACTTAACACTCTATCCTTTTTTATATGCTTTGCTGCTCTATAACAAAAATGACACCTTGGATGGGATATGATAATTAATTCAGTATTTTTTGAAAAATTAAAATTTTGTTTTATTAGTGTGTTTTTATTTTCTGCATCCAATGCAAAAATTGTTATCTCCTGTTCGTTAAATCCATATCCGTTTACAAAGTTGGGCAACTTTTCCAGTTCAACACCTTCATGCGTATCGAAAAACAGTTTAGCTTGCTTAAACATTCTATTTTTAATTAAAGCGTGATACATGTTTTTCACGTCTATTGTTTTTGCAAGCCCATTTTTTTCGTATATTTTAAAATAATGAAGGTATTGTTTAACAATTTCTTTATTCTCCACATAAAACGTTATTTCAAAAAAATTTTGGAGAATAAGTTTTAATTGCTTATTATCACTTGTATCTGCCTGTTTTAATTGCTTTAAAAATACATTATTATAGTAGTGAATAAAAGCTTTAGATTTCTCATGCTTATTGGTTATTTGCTTGATTGCACCTATCTCAGCACCTCCAAATAGCATTATTTGAGTGAAGAAGGTTATTAGAATTATTAATTTGAACATTACAGTATTCTTCTATGATAGCCACGTTTAATACTACCTTAAACATGGCTAAATGTATAATATATTAACAATTATTTGTACAAGCATACCCAGAATCTGATTGACAAGTTCCCTTACTAATGCATTTATAACCAATTAATGGACCACCACACTTCATGCCTTTAAGGCAAGTTTTATTTTCATTTGGTTTCAAAATGAATTTAGTAGCATCTTCAAACCCAAATAATGACAAGATTTTGTATTTTTGAGTTTTATCTAAGTTTTCTAATGATTTATAACTGAAAGAAGTCAATCCCTTTTCATTAAAACTTAAACTATTAATAAAAACATTTCTCTCAGAATCATTTAAATAATTCAGTGGAAAAGTAGCGTCTTTTATTTTCGCATAGAATGCCATATCATTTTTGGATTTTATCAATGCATTTTGTTGCCTCAGATCTTGTTTTTCTGTAATTTGATCGTCAAAAAACTTAATTACATCATCAATAAAGTTTCTACTTGTTGCAATTGTAGTTACAAACACTAATAATAAAATCATTACTTTTTTCATTTTTAATTTCCTATTTTTGTTAAAAGAAACCAAATACTACCCCCCCCCCACATTTATTTGTCAACTGATTTGTACAAATTTGTACAGTTTATTTATTCTTTAACCAAAAGTTAAACCCAAGCGTCTTAGAAACCCCCTTTTCCGAAATTTTAATTCCTTAAATGTGTTTACACTTTTCAAAAGTTCGTGTAACTTATGCGATTCATTCGTATTTTTAGCTTTGTAAATGAACAATCAATTAATAAACTTACTTAAAACACGCCGTTCAGTTCTTTCAAAAAATTTAAGTCAACCTGGCCCAGATGTCCAACAATTACAAACCATTTTAGAAATTGCAGCACGTGTGCCTGATCACCGAAAACTTGAACCGTGGCGGTTTATTGTGGTTCAAGGTGATGCACGTAAAAAGCTTGGAAAGAAATTTTGCCAAATTCGTTTAAAGTCGTGCGATTTAACTACCGAACAAATCAAAGCCGAGCAAAACCGATACAATCACGCACCAACCGTAATTGTGGCAGTTTTTTCTCCTGTGGAACATAAAACGCCTGTTTTTGAACAATTATTGTCCTGTGGTGCGGTGTGTCAGCACATTAATTTAGCGAGTTTGGCTTTAGGATTTAATAGCCAATGGGTGACTAATTGGTGTAGTTTTGATAAAGATGCACAAAAGGAACTCGGGCTTAAACCGCATGAATCCATTGCTGGATTTTTTCATATTGGCACAGCAAACTGCACTCCAAATGATAGGCAACGACCCGATATCAAGCAAAAGACGAATTTTTATTCATAAAAAAAGGCAAGTTACCTAAAACTTGCCTTTTTATATTTACTCAAGCTTTGGTTTTAAAATGTTTTTCCAAAACCAACACCTAGTACCCAAGGATTGATATCAATATCCACTTTTACGGGTCCTAAAGCCGAGTCAAAGCTTGCCGTTGTATCAATCTGAATGTATTTGGCATCAATATTAAATGACCAATCATTTTTCATTTCAAAGTCTATACCAAATTGACCAGCCAAACCAAATGAAGAGTCAATATCTAAATTGCTAGCACCTAAAGCAGATACAGCTCCTGCGGTTAAGTCATCATTAAAGAACAAGGTGTAGTTTAAACCAACACCCGCATAAGGTCTGATTTTTGCTTTTGGATTAAAATGGTATTGAAAAAACACCGTAGGCGGCAGAACATTTGTATCCACGACCTTTGTTCCATCAGGAACATTTAATGCAGAGGGCAATCCGAAAACATTAACATCGTGTCTACTGCTTAAATCCGCCAACAGTTCAACCGCAATATTATCAGTCAACATGTACCCAATAGATATATCTAATGAGTTGTTGCTGCCAACCGTTACGCCTGTTCCTGCCAAATTAGACCCACCAACATTCAACAAGCTCGAATCGTCACTTGGGTTAATATTGATTGCACGAACATGCAACAACCAATCACCTTTCTCAACAGCAGAAACGCTCACAGTTGCTCCCAAAGAAGCTAACATACATAGTAATAGTTTTTTGTTTGTTTTTTTCATTTTTTAAATCTCGATTAAATTGGGTACATTATACCTTTCTAATATAAAAAAATAATTGACACCTATCAAGTTAGCCTCCTCTTTTGCGAAGGTCTCTATTAGTTTCATGCTGTAGCAAACTAATCTTATTAATTATAGCGGGTCAATTGACTTGTTAATTTGTGCACATTTATAATGTTGGACTAGTTTCGCAAAAGAGCATGAAAAAAATATGAATGAGTTAATTGCCTCACAAGGCATAAGTATGACTTCCATTTCTCGTGGAATAATCGGCATGATTGCCTTAATTGCCATTGCCTATGTTTTTTCATCTGATAGAAAGTCAATCTCATGGAAAGTTGTGGCTATTGGTTTATTAATGCAATTAATAATAGCCATTGGTGTTTTGTATGTGCCTGCCATTAAAGGAATCTTTGAGTTTGTTGGTAAACGCTTTGTTGATGTCATGGAGTTTACCCAAGCAGGGACTTCCTTTTTATTGAACTCATTTGTTACCGGCACAATTGAATCGCCGTTAATTAACTTTGCTTTTAAGATTTTGCCAACCATTGTATTTTTCTCTGCCCTAACATCGGTTTTATTCTTTTTAGGGATTATTCAAAAAATTGTCAAAGGACTTGCTATTGTATTAACGCGAACCATGAACATTTCTGGTGCAGAAAGCTTGTCAGTGGCTGGCAATATATTTTTAGGGCAAACAGAAGCACCTTTGATGATTAAAGCCTACCTTGAAAAAATGAACAGATCTGAAATCATGTTGGTTATGATTGGTGGTATGGCAACAGTAGCTGGCGGAGTATTAGCAGCATACGTGAGCTTTTTAGGCGGTGATGACCCTGTACAACAGGCCTTTTATGCCAAACATTTATTAAGTGCCTCAGTTATGGCTGCACCTGGTGCCGTTGTGGTTGCCAAAATACTTATGCCACAAGCTGAAAAAATTGACAGCAATATTGAAGTCACTAAAGATAAGGTCGGCTCAAACTTTTTAGATGCTATGGCAACGGGAACATCAGAAGGATTAAAACTTGCCATGAATATCGGTGCAATGTTGCTTGTTTTCTTTGCTTTTATTTCAATGGCGAACTACTTCCTTGAAAAAGTCGGGTCCTACACCACTTACCTCGATTGGGTTATTGCTTTAATAGCAGCAATCGGTTTTAGTTTTTGGAAGCGAACAAAAGGAACACCAATCAAATCGTTTTTATTAAGCTTTTTACTCGCTATTGTCGTAATTGTTTTTTACAAATACTTAAGACTTATTTTAAATAATACCAGCATAATTAACAGTTTTTTTCCTTTTGTCGATTACAAATTCACCCCAGGAAATTATTCTATCGGTTATAGCATCAGTCAGTGGATTGCTGATAACACCAATTACAATAAACTATCCATGGAATTCATTTTGGGCTACACCTTTGCACCACTCATGTGGTTAATCGGTGTTGCCAAAGAAGACATTACTCTACTTGGGCAACTGTTGGGCATTAAATTAATTGCCTCTGAATTTATTGGATACATAAATTTAGCTGAATTTAAGAATGTCAGCAATGCTGTACACATTCAATACGAAAAATCCATCATGATTGCCACTTACATGCTGTGTGGATTTGCCAACTTTGCCTCAATCGGTATTCAAGTTGGCGGTATTGGACAACTAGCACCCAATCAACGCAAGCGTTTATCCGAATTTGGCATGAAAGCCTTACTCGGTGGCATGTTGGCATCATTATTATCAGCTAATATAGCGGGTATGTTGGTTGGGTAGGTCATGACTAATTACACTAGTAAGTTATAAACTTTAAGCTATATAATACAAAAATTAACTATTTAGGAATCAAAATGAACAAAATCGTATCACTTATTCTTATACTCTTTTCAACTGCAAGTATAAGCAAAATACCATTGGAAGACTTTCTCAAAGGCTCTGACTTTAAAGTGGTTTCAATATCCCCTGACGGGAAAAAACTGGCAGGCATTATGGAGTCTTCTCCTGGCACGGATAAAATTGCCGTTTTG
>JALSIL010000051.1 GCA_026990095.1 Lysobacterales bacterium | reverse complement strand
GAGCCAAAAAAGCATGGCGAAACATAAAACTCATATCCGTTACCAAATGCGTATCCCAATTGGAAGTATCGGGTGTAGCAACTTGCGCTTCATTAAACAGGCTTTTCATGTTAGTTACACTTGAAGTGTCCCAATTACTGGTGTCAGGATTTGCCACAAATGCACGGCGGAACATGCTTTCCATGGTGGTAACTTGGGAAAAATCAGGCGTATCGGTTGCAGAAACAATCATATTTTCTGCACCATAAAAGCTGCGTTGCATATTTGTCCATTTGCCCGTTCCCCATTGCACCACTTCGATAATTTTTAAGCGATCAAAGGTGTTGCTGAAATTTATACTCGGAAAACCCGTACCATCACCCACATTGTCTTTGATGCGAATGGTATAAGTCCCTGCTCCCAAATTTAATCCAGTAAATGAATAGTCACAATAATAATCGCCTGTCTGCCCTGTTGCTTCATCAATGCCATCATCATTGCAATCCACATTATAATTGTAGGTCAATGCATTTTTTGTTGGAATACGAAACATTTCAGCAGTCGTGTAACCTGGATTATCAGTTTTAACCCGAATGACAAAATCATCACTTGGGGCCGCCAAACTTATTTGCGTTACGAATACCGTGTAAATTAATATTTTTTTCATCATCATTTTTACCTTATCAAATATCACATTCTATTGCCATTGAATCACTGTTAGGTTTTTTTTGTCAGTGTTTTGCCAGTTTCCTATTTGCCATTGATTTGTTTCGGATTCTTTACCCATAAGCCTGTCCATGCGAATCTGTAATTGACCGAGGTCTTTTCTTAGGTAAATTTTTACCACCGTATTGTTTTGCGAATCGACTCCTGTTGCAATCAACAGCTGATTGTCATCCAACGCTAAAGATGAGACTTGCGAAAAATCATAAACAAATTGCTTATCTGCTGCTTTGAAAACCACGGTATTTTCAAAACTGTTTTCAAAAATAACATCGCTGCAATTGGCATCCAATCCATCATCAGTGATAGTCCAATTGTGGTCGGTTATAAGACTGGCACGGGCATTTTGGGCAGCGACACTGCAATAGAGGCTATTACCCGCATGAAAATTCACATTATTTTTAACGGCTTGCCCAGCAAAGTTGGTTAAAATCTCATCATAATTTGCCGTTGTTAGTGTGCTAAAATTAAACATGCCATTCATGCTGGTTACCTGAGTGATATCCCATGAGTTTGTATCTATATAGTTGAAACTTGAATTAAAAAACATACCACTCATATTGGTTACACTTGAAGTATTCCACATACTGGTATCAGGCATTGCAGCTTGTGCATTTTGAAAAATGTAAGACAAATTTTGCACAGAACTAGTATCCCACTGACTTACATCTGGATTGGCAATAGCTGTAAATTTAAACATATTCCACATTGAAGTCACATTGCTTGTATTCCAGTGACTCACATCTGGGTTGGCAATATCTGCAAATGCAAACATACCACTCATTGAAGTCACATTGCTTGTATCCCAACGACTCACATCAGGATTAGCGGCATCTGCATTATAGAATAAGTGACCCATATCTGTGACCATGCCCACATCCCAAAACAAAGTGTCAATAACCGCTAATTGGTTATCTTCAAACATTCGGTACATAGACTCTACGCTAGAAAAATCTGGTACATCAATGGCGGTAATCATCATATTTTTTGCTTGATAAAACATTCTAGAGGTGCTTTGCCACTTATTGGTACCCCATTGTTTCAGTTCAATGATTTTTTCAGCATCATCGACTCCGCTCGTACCTGGTATTACGCCTGGTTGGATATGTGGAAAACCATCATCGGTGCCGGTGTTGTCTTTTATCCGTATAGTGTATGTGCCTGCACCCAAGTTTAAACCTGATGGCGAATAGTCGCAGGTATAATCAGAGGTTCTAGCCGTTACTTCATCAATGCCATCATCATTGCAATCCACATTAAAATTACTCACATAGGAGGAGTCAATCTTGATTTTATATTGGTCATCAGCAGAATAGCCGGGATTGTCCGTTTTGACCACAAAAACAAAATCACTGCCTGGATCGCTGACACTACACGCACCTGAATCATTGATGGTCCAACTGTAACTTGCCAGCATATTGGCATGTGCTGCTGTTGCCAACACACCACAATAATAGCTATTACCGCCATCGAACACCAGACCACTTTGCAAACCTTGGTCATTAAATTCAATCAACAATCGACTATAAACAGCGGTAGGCAAACTCACACCTGCAAACATATTGGTAAAATCTGTCACTTGTACAACATTCCACGTACTTACATCTGGTTGAGCATTGACTGCCATGCGAAACATGGAGCTCATGTTCGTGACCATTGCTGTATCCCATGCACTGGTATCGGGATTGGCAACACTTGCTCCATCAAACATACCACTCATATTCGTTACATTGCTCGTATCCCAACCACTTACATCTGGATTGGCAACACTAGCTCCAGCAAACATACCACTCATATTTGTTACACTACTCGTATCCCAACCACTGGTATCTGGATTGGCTTTACTTGCTCCTGTAAACATTGTACGCATATCCGATACATTTGATAAATCCGGTATATCCGTAGCCGTAACCTCCATATTACTCGCCAAGTAAAAAGCAAAAAACATAGAATTCCAAATCCCTGTACCCCATTGTTTAATATCGGTTATTTTATTCGCATCATTGTTAAATTCATTATAAATTCTTGGAAACCCTGTTTTATCGCCAATATTATCCGTAATTCGGATGGTATAAACCCCTGGTGTTGCGTATTGGCAGGTATAGTCGCCTGTTTGGGCTGCAGCGGTGTTTGAGTAGAGATTGGCAGCATCGCAATCAACGTTGTAGTTGTATCCACTGCTAGAAGTTCCAATTTTGAAATGTAAGTTATCAGTTAAACCAACTTTAGTGGTGTCCACTTCAATAACAAAAGCATCGGCAGGATCTGGGCAGTTTGCATCCAAACCACTATCGGTGATAGCCCAGCTATGACCTGTGGTGGTATTGGTTAAGTTGTCGTGGGCAGCGACATTGCAGTATTTTGAACTACCACCATGAAAGACTAAACCTGATTGTGGATTGTTAGTATTAAAATGAGTAAGGATGGTATCGTAAACAATAGTTGGCAAGGTGACTCCTGTAAACATATTTGTCACATCACTCACCTGTGATAAATCCCAACTGCCAACATTGGGTTGTGCTGATGTTGCATTATTAAACATACTTTGCATACTTGTAACTTGAGAAGTATTCCAACTACTGGTATCTGGGTTGGCAGCACTAGCCGCACTAAACATCGCGGTCATATCTATGACTTGTGAGGTATCCCATAAACTGGTATCAGGTGTTGCCAAAAAAGCATGACGAAACATAAAACTCATATCCGTTACCAAATGCGTATCCCAATTGGAAGTATCGGGTGTGGCAACGTGCGCTTCATTAAACAGGCTTTTCATGTTAGTCACACTAGAGGTGTCCCAATTACTGGTATCAGGATTTGCTAATAAAGCACGACGGAACATGCTTTCCATAGTGGTAACATGGGAAAAATCAGGTGTATCCGTTGCTTGGGCATACATATTTTCTGCACCATAAAAGCTGCGTTGCATATTTGTCCATTTGCCCGTTCCCCATTGCACCACATTGATAATTTTTAAGCGATCAAAGGTGTTGTTGAAATTTATACTCGGAAAGCCCGTACCATCACCCACATTGTCTTTGATGCGAATGTTGTAAATCCCTGCTCCTGAATTGAGCCCAGTAAATGAATAATCGCAATAATAATCACCTGTTTGCCCAGTGGCTTCATCAATCCCGTCATTATTGCAATCGACATTGTAGTTATATGACAGACTACCTTTGGTCGGTATGCGAAACATCTCGGCTGTGGTGTAACCTGGGTTATTGGTTTTGACCAGAATTACAAAGTCATCACTTGGGGCTGCAAAAATCAGTTGTGCATTTAAAAATAGCAAAAGCAATATTTTTTTCATAGTTCAAAAACATAATTTAAAAACTTGATTATATATTTAGTGCTCAATTATTTAATGAACAGCTTATGATGAAGTTATGATGAAGTTATGAATGCAGTGTTTTTAGTGATGAACGTAACATATTTACACAATGGTATAAATTTTATGGAATAAGCACGCATCCTAAGATAAGATGAAATTAAGACATTACTTCTTAGAGATTTTTTTAGTTTTAAACCATGACTTATCAAATTGGAACGCGACAATACGACAGCAAAAGCGGCTATATTTATAGTAGCAAAGAAAAATTAAAACTAACCAATACTCAAAAAAAGCTGTTGGATTATTTCTTAAAGAACCCCAATAAAATCATTGCCAAACAAACATTGATAGATGAAGTCTGGGACACCGTGGTTTCAACCAATTCCGTAAATCAAATGGTGGCTAAACTGCGAAGTTACCTTGAACAAGACCCTAGCAACCCCAAAATCATTATCACTCATTTCGGACAAGGTTATCGCTTTGAAGCAAAATATTGCAAAAAAGAACCGCAAAGCGTCCCTTCTGAAGCAATAAAACCCAAACAAAACCACCACAAATTAAAGTGGTTACTTGCCTTTGCAGTTACCCTCATTCTCATTGGACTTGTGTTGCAATTGAGGCATAAACAACAGGCTACTGGATCCGTTCTAAAACAAAAAACTGAAAAACAACTGATCATTTTGCCTGCAAATTTTGACCAAAACATTGATAAAGTCGAACAATCTGGCTTTAGTCAACTCGTCAAATCCGCGGTTACCATTTTTTCACAAAACGAACAAACACTCTACGATGAAACCAGCCTAACAACAAAACAAAGCCTCGAAAAGCACTTTAGCATCGAAAAAGAACTGTTTATTGTTCGCTCAAATATTAGCAAAATTGATGGTGTATACCAAGCCGTTATTGAACTTACTGACGGACTTAAAACCATCAAAAAAACCACCGTTAAAAACAAAGACCTCTCACAAGTTATGCGTGGACAAATGGCGTTTATTGCCCAATACAACCAATGGACTCAAGAGGAAATATTAAATGCCGATAAAATGTTAATTCATGCCATTGGACTAAAATCCATCGGTAATTACCAACAAGCAAAACTTTTGTTGGAAAAAGTGTTAGACAAAGAAGAAAACAACAAAGCCGCACGCTTAAATCTAGTCGATTTACTTATTGAACAAAACCAATTACTTCTCGCTCAATCTCAACTCAACACACTTAAGGATTTATCCAAGCAACAGGCATTAAATGCCGAAATTCAACTGGCACAAGCACGCATCAAATATAAGCAAAAGAACTACCAAGAACTCATCGCCGACTTAGTATTATTTCAATCACAACATTTAGACTTACCTACGCTACTAAAATCCAAAATTCAATTACAAATTGGTAAGGCATATATAAAACTGGGCAATCATGACAAAGCTTTGAAGGCATTTAAAACAGCAACAATTGACGTTGACGAACAACTCAACCCTTTAATCTATG
>JALSIL010000050.1 GCA_026990095.1 Lysobacterales bacterium | reverse complement strand
CACGATGGTTACTGCCCGTGATGGAGTGCAAGTTCCTGTTTCTTTAGTCTATAAAAAATCTAAAACACCATTATCGGAGCGTCCGATATTAATCTACGCTTATGGTTCTTACGGTCACAGCGTTGATCCAACATTTTCTTACGCTCGATTGTCATTGTTGGATAGAGGCTTTATTTACGCTATTGCACATATTCGTGGTTCTCAAGCTAAAGGACGCACCTGGTATGAAAATGGTAAATTGTTAAAAAAGCAAAATACATTCAATGACTATGTGGATGTTACAAAAGGTTTGCTCGCACAAGGGTATGGCGATAAACACAATGTTTTTGGAATGGGAGGTTCCGCAGGTGGTTTACTAATGGGTACTGTGGTTAATATGAATGCCGAGTTGTATAAGGGCATTATTGCTGCGGTTCCTTTTGTGGATGTGGTTTCTACCATGCTTGATGAATCCATACCATTAACAACAGGTGAGTTTGATGAGTGGGGTAATCCTAAGGTAAAAGTATACTACGATTACATGTTGTCTTATTCGCCCTATGACCAAGTCACTGCAAAAGCTTACCCGAATATGTTAATTACCACAGGCTTACATGATTCTCAAGTGCAATATTGGGAACCTGCCAAATGGGTAGCGAAATTACGTGATGTCAAAACCGATGATAACATATTGATTATGCGAACCAATATGGACGCAGGTCATGGTGGTGCTTCAGGGCGGTTTCAAGCTTATAAAGAAACGGCAGAAGAATATGGCTTTATTTTAAAACTTTTAAATGAAGATTAAACCGATACACCAATCTTCATGCCATTGTGGTGCTGTTCAATTTCAATTAGCCTTGCCCAACGGCATTGAAGATTCAAGGTTTTTGATTGCTGTATGTGTAGAAGGCGTCAACCCGCTTTAGTTGAAAAATATACCAACAAATGATGGAGTTAATCATCCTGCAGATAGTTGATTTAAATCAAAAACTTTAAGTGATAAACCTGTTATACTATCAATTATTAACGAGAACCAAAGGGTAGCTATGAAAGAAACAGTAAAAAAGAATAAAAAGTCTAAACCGAAATTTAAAGACATTAAGAATGCCAAGCAAGCAAAAAAAGTCTTAAAGTACTTGGTAGATTCTGAAGTGGTGATGAAATCTAACAAAGTGATGAAGGGCAGTCAGTTGTTGAAAATTTCAGCATTAGCTGGAGATTATCCTTACGATAAGAAAATGTCGTTGTTTGATTACGAAAGTGAGAAACATTTACTGCAACGCGAGTTGTTAAAAGTTCAAAACTGGGTTAAAGAAACGGGTCAGAGGATTGTTTGCTTGTTTGAAGGACGTGATGCAGCAGGCAAGGGTGGAACGATTAAGCGCTACATGGAGCATTTAAACCCTCGCGCTGCTCGTGTTGTGGCTCTTGAAAAACCAACTGATAGAGAACGTGGTGAGTGGTATTTTCAGCGTTATATTCATCATTTGCCAACTAAAGGTGAAATGCGCTTTTATGACCGTTCTTGGTATAACCGAGGCGGTGTTGAGAGAGTTATGGGTTTTTGTACGGATAGAGAGTACCTTGAGTTCATGCGTCAAGCACCAAATCTTGAACGCATGTTGGTTAATTCTGGTATTATATTATTTAAGTTTTGGTTTTCAGTGACTCAACAAGAGCAACTCAGGCGTTTTCACTCGCGTAAATTTGATCCATTGAAGCAATGGAAATTATCACCAATAGACCTTCAGTCTCTCAGTAAATGGAGTGATTATACCGAAGCTAAACAATCCATGTTTTTCCATACCGATACAGGTGATGCACCTTGGACTGTGGTTAAATCTGATGATAAAAAACGTGCACGTATAAATTGTATTCGTTATTTTTTACATAACTTGGATTATCCGAACAAGGATGAGTCTATAGTTTATGCACCTGATGAGAACATTGTTGGTTCTGTAAAAGCCATTTACAATAACCGAGTAGTGGATAGGGATTGAATATGAGTGACAACGATAAAAATCTTGAGGAAAAGCTGATTGAAGCCATACAAAGAGCGGAAAAAGCAGCAAAAATTGCTGAAAAAGCCGCAAAAAAAGCCAAAAAGGCGGCCAAGAAAGTAGAAAAGACCCGTTTGAAAATTAAAGCATCAAAAAAACGAATTATTGCCTTTCAAAAAGATTCGGATGAGAAATCAGAGTCTCTGCGCGATGAAATTATTGAAATTGCCTCCAAGGCGGCTAAAAAGAATAAGGCGTTAAAAAAGATTGCAAAGATGAATAAAAAAGATTAGATTTTGTATTGACGGGCTGAGTAGAAATATCGTTGATTTTTACTCAGCCTTCTCTCATTAATCAGGTTGATTTAATTGCTTTGCTGTTTGTGCTTTGGCAAAATAATAACCTTGAAAGTACTTAACGCCTAGGTCTTTTAATATTTCAAACTGTTGTTTTGTCTCAATGCCTTCGACAACAAGTTCGATACCCATAGCTTTTGCAAGGGAAAGTATGGTCTTAATGACGTATTGAGATGATTTTTCTTGAGTTAAGTTGTCAATAAACATTTTGTCTATTTTTAGCTCGTCTATGGGTAACTTTTGCAGATAGGCTAAAGAAGAATAGCCAGTGCCAAAATCATCAAGAGAAATTTTAATGCCATATTTTCTCAGTTCTTGTAATTTTTTAATCAATAATTTTTGATTATCAAAGAGAACGGATTCTGTTAGCTCTAAGGTAATTCTTTCTGGTTTAATTTTATAATTACTCACTACACTTATTATTTGCTCAACAAATAATTTTTGATGCAATTGTTTTGGGCTAATATTTATTGACAAAGATTTTATCGGGCTTTTGTCTTTCCATTTTTTTAATTGATAACATGCCTGATCTAAAACCCAATTTCCAAGTTCGTTTGTTAATCCTACCGTATCAATGGTTTCAATGAGCTTCTCTGTATCAATATTAAACTCTTTAAGGCGATTCCATCTTAAAAGGGCTTCTGCTGAGGTTTTGTTTTGGTATTCATCCACTTTAATTTGGTAGTGGAGTTCAAATTCCTTTTTATCTATTGCATCTTTTATTGCTTTTTCTAAATGTAATTTTTTAGCGACTTGTTGTATCATGTTTTCTTGGAAAACTGTTATGGTGTTTTTACCTTTATCTTTTGATGCATACATAGCAATATCTGCTTGATGAACGATTTCATCTAAACTGGAATTTTTATTTGGAAATACTGATATGCCAATACTTGGAGTGATAAAATGCTCATAGTCACCTAATTGATAAGGCTCATTAAGTGCTTCTAAGATTAATTCTGATTTCACAAGACTTTGTTCTAATGCGGTTTGAATGTTTTTTTCAAGACTGCGCGTTAAGATAATAAACTCATCTCCTGCTAGTCGAGCACAAAAATCATTGTTTTTGGAGGTGTTTTTTATTCTCTTAGCGACCATTTCAAGTAGTTTATCTCCAGTATTATGACCCAGTGAATCATTGAGGAGTTTAAAACGATCGAGATCCAGATAAATTATTGTACCAAATTGTTTTTTATTTTTTGCAAGTTTGTGAAAAAATTCAAACTTAGAATAAAAATACTCTCGATTTGGTAAAGAAGTTAACTGGTCGTAGTAAGCTAATTGATTAATTTTTCTTTCGTGTTGTCTATTTTCAGTAACGTCAATAATTGAGGCAAGGATTAACTTGTTTTGTGTTTCAGGTAATTTAATAAACTCAATTTTACATATAATTTCTTCATGAAATCTGTTGTGCATTTTCCATTCAAATTTATACAAGTCTTTTGTAAAGAGAATTTTATATATTTTTTCTAAACGACTGCTAGATAAACTTCCATCAGACTGTTTTACGGGAGATAAATCTGACAGTGTTAAGGTGCCCAATATTTTATCTAAACCAAAGAGAGTATTGGCTTTATCATTAAAGTCTTTGAATAAGTGAGATTCTAAATCGATAAGAATCATAGGTTCTGGAGCATGTTTAAACAAAATTTCGTATTTACTTTCACTGATATTTTGTTTAGTCTTTGCTTCATGGGTTTCTGTTGCATCTATCATTAATCCAACGAGTTGTGCATTGCCTTTTTTGTCTTTATTATAGGAGACAACATCTTTAATCCAAGCAACAGTAGAGTCTGCTCGCATGAAGCGATATTCGAGTTCAAAAGATTCTCGATTTGCGATTGCTGCACTGATTGTGGTTGCAACTTTTTTTCGATCCTCTTTGACAATACGGTCGTATCTAAAATTAGGGGTAGTCAGCCACTGTTGGTGATCAAAACCATACAGTTCTTTGACTTTGCTGCTTATGTAAGTCAATTGATTCGTTTTAATGTTTTGACGCCATAAAACTACGGGGTGGTGTTCAATCAATTTCTGGTATTGCTTTTTTTCATCTTCAAAGTTTTGGATTTTGATATCAAGATTTAAAGTCCTTTCTTTCACTTTTAAATCAATTAAAGTATTTTTTCCAGTGATTATTAACAAAACCATGTTTAATAAACCCGTGAAAATTAAGCCAATTATGGCGACAAGTTTATAATTGTTGTCTTTGTAATTTGTGACATATGCCTGCGTGGGTTGAAAGTTTAATTTCCATTTTTCTTTACCAAACTTTACGTTTTCATTAACAGAAAAATTGTCAAATGCACGAGTATCTGTGCCGCCAATGTCAAACTTTTTATTGAGATGGTCAATTGTAAGTTGCACTAGAGTGCCTTGTAAACTATGCAAAGTTAATGTGTTTTGCATTAATTTAATTGGATTATGAAAAACAATAATTGTTACTTGAGTGTTTTCCTTATTCAAGTGAAAAGTATTACTAAATAATTTAGTGTATTCATCGTATTGCGTAGTGTTTTTTGATGATACTTTAAGAGCAGTTTTTTTAATTTCAATTTTTTGTCGCTTATTAAATCGATTATTAACGTGCAATTCAATTAATTTAACAGTTTCACCTTTTTCAAACCAGGTAATGGCACTTATGGAATTATCGAGTTTTCCTGCGTTATTTAGAAATTGTTCCAACTTCCCCTTCCAATCTTTATAAGGCAGAAAATGACTTAAACTCATGTTAACAAAATCATTAACCCAAGTGGTTCTTTGATTAATGACATTAGTGATAAGCTGCGATTTAACAGCAAAATTTTCTTTAAGGCTTTCTTTATCCGAATGTTCTGTTTTATTGTAAAGAAAAATGATAAATAAAAGGGTAAATAATACAGGTAATGCAAGGGTTAAATAACGAGGTCGCCATACGGATTTAGGCTGACCAATGACAACCAATAAAAGAGGAGCAAATATTATAAACCCCATATAATCGCCAAACCACCAATCAAAATAATTTGAAAGCAGAGATGTGCTGTACCTATCGAAATTTAAAAAGAGTGCGACAAAAAAGTTTAAAGTGGTTGATGCAATTGCAATAAGAGGAGCAATGACAAGAAAAAATTTTACAATGGCGATATTTGATATCAGTGGATTGGGGTGACCAATAAATAAGCGTATAAGATAGGCACCTAAATAACTGCGAATTAAGCCAATTAAAATGACTAGATTATTGAGTAC
>JALSIL010000049.1 GCA_026990095.1 Lysobacterales bacterium | reverse complement strand
GCTATCCTGTTAATTGCATTGGTGTGCCAAAAACCATCGATAATGATTTGCCGATTACCGACACCTGTCCTGGATTTGGCACCACAGCCAAATACATAGCCACTTCAATTATGGAAGCATCACTGGATGTTGAATCAATGGCAGAATCCTCAACTAAAGTCTTTGTAATGGAAGTCATGGGTAGACACGCAGGCTGGATTGCAGCAGCTGGAGGTTTGGCTGGTAAAACACACGATGACCCACCACAAATCATATTGTTTCCTGAAATACCTTTTGAAAAACAAGCTTTTTTAGAGCGAGTTAAATATTCAGTTGAAAACCACGGCTACTGTTCAATTGTCGTCTCTGAAGGCGTTCAAGATAAAGACGGTAAGTTTTTAGCTGATGCAGGCACTGTTGATGCTTTTGGTCATTCGCAATTGGGTGGAGTGGCTCCTGTTATTGCCAACATGATACGGGATGAATACGGTTACAAATACCATTGGGCAGTATCCGATTATTTGCAACGTTCTGCACGCCATTTAGCATCCAAAACCGATTTTGAGCAAGCCTATGCGGTTGGTGAAGCGGCTGTTAAACTAGCCCTTGAAGGGAGAAATGGTGTAATGCCTGTCATTAAACGACTTGCCGATAAGCCCTATAAATGGAAAATTGCCACAGCAGAATTAGCGAATATGGCAAATATTGAAAAAATGTTGCCCCGCAGTTATATCACTGAAGATGGTTTTGGTATTACCGAAGAATGCCGAACTTACATGCAGCCACTTATCGAGGGCGAAGCATACCCTCCTTATATTGACGGCTTACCCAACTACATAAGATTGAAAAAAAGCATGTTAGCGAAAAAACTTGAAGCTTTTGACATTTAGGCCTTTGCACTACTCGTGGAACGTGTAATAAAGTTTCATAATTCTTTGTCTTTATGTTATTCTTAAAGGAGTTGATTCAACATGATGTAATAATTTATAGTAATGGACAAAGCTTTAAAGGCACAAATTTTAAAAACAGCCGCTGTAGAACCTACAGAGGCTGTGTCTCAATTAAGGCAACAATTGGCAATCAGAGAAGTCTCTGGGCTTCTCTTTTTTTGTTCATCAAGTTACAATTTAAAAGAACTTTCCATTAATCTTAGCCAGGCATTTGATTTCCCTATTGTCGGATGTACAACAGCGGGGGAAATTTCAGATACAATGGAGTCCAATAGTATCGTTGCACTGGCATTTAATGCCAATAACTTTGCATTTCATCACCACTTGATTGAAGACTTAGACGACTTTAAGCTTTCCGATGCAATGAAAATTGCCAATAAAATTGAAAGTGGTCTTAAGTTCTCTGAAAACTATGTCACTAATAAAAATTTTGGTTTTTTATTAACCGACGGTCTTTCCAAAAGTGAAGAAAAAATAACAGCACTTATTTATCAAGCTCTTGGAGGTGTTAATATTTTAGGAGGTTCGGCTGCCGATGACACCTCAGAAAAAACACAGGTCTATTGTTCGGGTGAGTTTTACTCTAATGCTTCTGTTTTCACCTTAATTGAAATTAAAGACTCCTTTGGTATATTTAAAATACAACATTTCATCCCAACACAAAAGGAACTCATTACAACGCAAGTGGATTTTCAAAACCGTGTCGTTAATGAGATAAATGGCATGCCAGCAGCTATTGCCTATGCTGATGCGAATGGTTTGGATATCAATAATTTATCTCAATTAGACTTTGCCACTTATCCGCTCATGTTAAATATAGCTGACCAATGGTATATACGATCCATTACTAGCATTTATGAAGATTTTAGCCTCCAGTTTCATTGTGCGATTGATTGTGGACTGCCCTTATCTGTTGGTGAAGGCATTGATATGGTTCAATCAGTGGAAGATGAAGTGAGTCAAATTCTTGATACTTTCGATGAAATTTATTTTACACTGGGTTGTGACTGCATCTTTAGAAAATTAGAAATAGTCGATAAAAACCACCAAAAGCGTGTTGAGTCATTGTTGAAGAAAATTAACTTTATCGGATTTAATGGCTTTGGTGAACAATACAATGGCATTCATTTCAATCAAACAATGGTCGGCGTTACTGTTGGCAAAGTAAAAAAATAACTATGCCTAAACAATCAATGCAAAATTTAAAAACTCAAGTTAAGACACTCCAATCCTCTTTGGAAAGGCAAAAAAAGATTTCTAATGCTTTATTAAATCGAGTTAAAAAAAACCTCAAATACCATTTGAACCCACATGAAACCTTTGAACACAATTCTATTTTGCTCAATCAAATAAAAGAAACTAAAAAAGAACTCTACAACTCCATTGAGGCCGCCCAAAGAAACTCCTATCTTGCTCGACATGACACCTTAACAGGGCTGTATAATAGGAATGTATTTAATAAAAAACTCGTTAATACTGTTAATAAAACTGGCTCACACGCCCTTTTTTTCATGGATCTTGATCAATTTAAAATCGTCAATGATACGGCAGGGCATTTAGCTGGTGATGAAATGATAAAACAACTAGCTGAGATATTGTTAAGTTCTATCGACTCAAAAGGAACGCTCGCTCGACTTGGTGGTGATGAATTTGGTTATATCATGGAAAATTGTTCTAAAGTACAAGCGAAAAATAAAGCCAAACAGCTTCTTTCCTTAATTGATAAATTTCATTTCAGATGGGATAAAAAACTCTTTACTGTTAGTGTTAGTATAGGATTAGTTATAATTGACTCAAAGACGAATAATAGCGTTGATGCCTTTAAAAATGCCGATATAGCCTGTTATATCGCCAAAAATGCGGGAAGAAATCAATACCATATCTATAAAAAAGGACTCAGTGACGACCTTTCAAAACACAACAAAGAACTCAAGTGGTTACCAAAAATCACAACAGCATTAAAAGAAAATCAGTTTGAACTTTACGCTCAGCCGATTAGAAGAGTTAAGCCAATATCTGATCACAATAATTATGAAATCTTACTTCGTTTGAATGATGGTAAAAACAGAATTAACCCTGAAACTTTTCTACCACCAGCAGAACGGTATAATCTCATCACTAAAATCGATTGCTGGGTTATCGAACATACATTTAATTGGTTATCTAACAACATTACAATTTTTGACCCTCAAGTCAGGTTTTCAATAAATATTTCAGGGCACTCCTTGGGTAAGGAAAACGTCTTAAACCTAATAATTAAATTATTTGAAACATCGGTAATTACGGGGAAGAACATTTGCTTTGAAGTGACTGAAACAACAGCTATTTCAAACTTCTCTTCAGCTAATCAATTTATCCGCAAATTAAAAAAGTATGGCTGTTTATTTTCCCTTGATGATTTTGGCAGTGGTTTATCTTCTTTAAGTTACCTAAAAAATATGAATTTTGACATTTTAAAAGTTGATGGCTCATTTATCCGCGATTTATTAGATGACCCACTCAATGAAGAAATGGTGAAGTCCATCAATAATATCGGGCACATCATGGGCATGAAAACGATAGCAGAGTATGTTGAAAGCCAGGGCGTCTATGATAAATTGGTGGAACTCGGATTTGATGGGTTGCAAGGCTTTTATATTGGCAAACCAGTGCCAATTAATGATTTGATAGATAGATAAAACTAAGGCTCACGTAAATAAACGGGTTCAACACTATCAATATCAACCGCGAGTTTAGTAAAATCATTCTTAACCATGAGTAGCATATCTTTTGCTTGTGAAAAGACATTGGTCTGATATGGCATTGGGTTATTATTTGCATGCTCTTTTAATTCTTCATAGACACTAAAACCGCTGCCGATAAAATTATCAATCCCACTCAAATCAACAGCACTTGCTGCACTAACTGTTTCAGGTGTGAGTTGCCTAATCTCCTTACCACGCACTTGGTATTTTGCCCAATAGACTTCACTCATTCGGGCATCGGTCGCAACCAAGATAATTCGAGGATAAGATGTTTCCAATTGTTGATAGGCTGAAAATGCAAGCGTTTGTAAATTTGAAACTGCCACAACAGGGAAGTTCAATGCCAGTGCCAATCCTTGAGTGACAGCCACCCCGATTCTTACGCCTGTAAAAGCACCTGGGCCTTGTCCCACAACAATCCCGTCAATTTCGCTTTTAGTTATTTTTGCCTCACACAATAATTCATCAATAAAGGGTAAAATTAACTCTGCATGTAAGCGTGGCTGAACCGATGAACGGTGATACATCTTGCCATCAGCCCACAAAGCGGCAGAACAGCTTTCAGTTGCAGTATCAATGGCAAGTAATATCATTTCAATATTTGATTCTTTGGCGTTTAAAAAAGAGGCTTGTCTTTTTCTGCGTCGAAAGCCGTTACAGAATCAAGAATTTCTTGTTTGGCTTCGTCAGGACCGCCCCAGCCTTCAATCTTAACCCACTTACCTTTTTCTAAATCTTTATAATGCTGGAAAAAATGAGCGATTTGATCAGTGACGCATTCGGGCAAATCCCTAACTGAATTAACCCCACTATAGAGGTTGGTTACATTACCAACAGGGACGGCAACGATTTTTGCATCGTCGCCAGCTTCATCGGTCATCTTTAACACGCCAATTGGGCGGCACTTAACCACAGATCCAGGCAGTAAAGGAGTTGGCATAACCACCAAAACATCCACTGGATCGCCATCGCCACATAAAGTATGCGGAACAAATCCATAATTGCACGGATAACGCATAGAAGTATTAAGTACGCGATCAACAAAAATCAATCCAGAATCCTTATCCACCTCGTATTTTACTGCTTCGCCATTAACTGGTATTTCGATAACGACATTTATATCATTTGGTACATCACTACCAACACTTACATGTTTTAAACCCATGAGAGGAGTTCCTATAAAAAATCGGGAATTATACTGATATTAAGAAAAAAACAATAGCTTGCAGTGATTTATACCTTTGAAAACCCTAAAAACAAAGAAATTAGTCTGTTATAATGCCAATTTTAACCATTTCACCCTTAAGCTCCATGCAAACCAAAACAGCACTAATCACAGGAATAACAGGTCAAGACGGTAGTTTATTGGCAAAACATCTTATCAATTTGGGCTATAGGATTATTGCACCAACAAGAAAAAACCCAGACAAATCCAATTTAAATAGTTTAGGAATTATCGATTCATCTTTAATTGAATTCCTCATTTACAAACAATTTTCTGACTTTGAAGCAATTATAGCCCAAAATAAACCAACCGAAATTTATCATTTTGCAGCGATGAGCCACGTTGCTCAATCACACGAAAACCCAGCCGTGGTTTTTGATGTCAACTGCAATTGGACTTTGGAATTATTAGCTTCTGTCATAAAACACTCCCCTAATTCCAAGTTCTTCTTTGCTTCAAGTTGCGAAATTTACCGCAACGACTTACCCTCACCTGTTCGAGAAGATGATGAAAAGAGGCCAAATAACCCTTATGGCATTTCCAAATTATCAGCCCATCAAATGGTGGATTATTATCGGCATGTTAAAGGGCTTTTTGCTTGTAACGGTATTTTATTTAACCACGAATCAGAATTACGTCCAGCTTCGTTTGTTAGCAAAAAAATATGTAACAACGTTGCTCGCCTAGTAAAAAATGGCGGCAAACCACTCACTCTAGGCAATATTGAAGCGAAAAAAGAC
>JALSIL010000048.1 GCA_026990095.1 Lysobacterales bacterium | reverse complement strand
TACGCAAAAGTACATTGGATATAACCAACAAGAACACCCTGTGGTTTTACAACTGGGTGGTTCTGATGCAACAGATTTAGCAAAAAGTTGTGTTATTGCACAACAATACGGTTACGATGAGGTCAACCTTAATGTGGGTTGTCCCAGTGATCGGGTGCAAAAGGGGAGATTTGGTGCGTGTTTAATGAACGAACTTGGCTTGGTTGTTGAATGCTTAAAGTCCATGCAACAAGCCGTTGATATTGCCATTACAGTCAAATGCCGAATCGGTGTGGATAACAACGATAGCTTTGATAATTTACAAAGTTTTGTTGAAAAAATTGCACACTCAGGGGTGAAAACAATCATCATTCATGCACGTAAAGCCATATTAAAAGGCCTAAGTCCAAAACAAAACCGCAGCATTCCTCCACTCAATTATGATTATGTTTATAAAATAAAAACCTTATTTCCTGAACTGACGATAGTCATTAATGGCGGAATTAATACAATTTCAGAAGCACAACAGCATTTACAACAGGTTGATGGTGTGATGTTGGGTCGAGCTATTTGGAATAATCCGTGGTTATTGCATGATTTGCAAAGCACCTTAATTGCCGCATCAAATCATTCTCGTGATAAAGTTTTACAAGGCTACATGAAATATTGTCAAAATCAAATACAAAAAGGTGTTAAACTGCATTGGTTGTTGCCTCCAGTGTTGAATTTATACCATGGCATTGCAGGCAATAAAAAGTGGAAATCTTATCTCGTTACCCAAGCCCCTAAACGAGTTGATGATATAAGTGTGTTTGAAGAAGCAAGAGAGTTTATAGAGTTATGAGTGATTTTAAAATAATAAAATGCAAAAAGTGCGATGCTGCTTTAGTTGAGATGTCTGGACAAAAACTAACGCGTTGTGTTCAATGCGGTTATGAATTTTCCGAGAGCCGAGGGAAAACTTCAAAAAGAGCCAAGCGAAAATTGCAAAACATCCAACCACACATGAGTGCTCGACCTGCGGCGACACAAAAAACCATTAATATAACAAAAGGCACAGCAGATATTCGAGAAATTATTGGAAAATTAAAGAATTTAAAAAACACCGTTGCAACAACAGCAACAACGCCAAAATCAGAAACCAAAAAAGCAAAAGTCTTACCCGAGAAAAAGAAAGGTTTTCCGATTGGAACGATAATCTTTTGGATTATACTATTTAATGTGTTGCGAAGTATTTTCAGGATGTAACTATGGCTGAAATTAATTTTAGTAAATGCCCAAGCTGCGGTGCTGCCAATATGGAAGAATTTGGTGAAAATCGCATAAACTGCATTCAACGAGGTGCAAACCTGTCGTTAGTCGTAAAAAAATGCAATGACCATTACCAGTGAACAGTTTAAACAGGCACAAGACAGGCAAACTATAGCAAGGCTTCAAGTCGTTAATTCCGTTAATAGAAAAAATAAAAATGGTGGTCAATTTTGGATTGTAACCATAGAAAGTCAAACCAAAGTTTAATACCTAAAACGCTAACTCTCTTAAATTCCCAAACTGTTCCAAGGCTTCAGGGTTGGCTAGGGCATCAGTGTTGGTTACTGGTCTTCCATGCACGACATTTTTGACTGCTAGTTCGACAATTTTACCACTTAATGTCTTAGGAATAGCGTTGACTTGAATGACTTTGGCAGGCACATGCCGTGGTGTGGTGTTTGCACGAATGGTGGATTTTATTTTCTTGATTAAATCATCATCCAGTTTTAAACCATCTTGCAAAATAACAAATAAAACCACACGCACGTCATTGTCCCAATCTTGCCCAATGGCGATGGATTCAATGACCTCACCCATGTTGTCCACTTGGCGGTAGATTTCTGCCGTTCCAATACGAACACCGCCTGGGTTTAAGGTCGCATCACTGCGTCCGTAAATGGTCAGTCCACCATGCTTGGTTATTTTGACTAAATCGCCATGGCACCAAATGTCGTTGAATTTTTCAAAATAGGCTGCTTTGTATTTTTTATTGCCTTTATCATTCCAAAACTTAACAGGCATGGCAGGAAAGGCATTCATGCACGAGAGTTCTCCTGTTTCATCAAATAATCGCTTGCCGTCATCATCCAAAACTGCCACATCCAAACCCAAAGCTAGGCATTGCAACTCGCCTTTATAAACGGGTAGGGCCAGATTGCCTAGGGCAAAACAGGAACAAATATCGGTTCCTCCTGATATTGAGGACAGACAGACATCATTTTTCCATTGCGAATAAACGTAATCATAATTTTCTGGCATCAGTGGCGAACCTGTGGAGAAAATGGTGGTTAATTCAGTGAATTTTCGTTTATTATTTGGTATTACACCAGCCTTTTCTATTGCAGATATCCATTTAGCCGACGTGCCGAAGTGGGTTATTTTATTATCATCAACAATATCAAGCAAACGATTGCCATCAGGATAAAATGGCGAGCCGTCATATAAATACAGGCTCGCACCTGTGGTGAGGGTCGAAACCATCCAGTTCCACATCATCCAACCACAAGTGGTAAAATAAAATAAGGTGTCATCTGCATTAACGTTGCTGTGTAAAACCAATTCTTTTTTGTGTTGCAGCAAAATTCCACCATGACCATGGACGATGCACTTAGGTTTACCTGTAGTGCCAGATGAATAAAGAATATAAAGAGGGTGTTTGAAATCAACAGCTTCGATATGAACTTCTCTGTTTTTATTGTTGAGTGCATTATTCCAGCTGATGAAATCAGTAGGTAATTCAACTTGTGAATGAGTGAAATCAATCACAATAACTTTTTCTATTGAATCGATTTTATCCTTAATGATTTTGGCTTTTTCCAAACAATCATGGGCTTTGCCGTTGTAATAATAACCATCGGTGACAAACATGAGTTTGGCTTGAACTTGTCCAAACCTATCCACCACGCCTTCAAAACCAAAGTCAGGGGAAGTAGAGGTCCAAATTGCCCCAAGAGAAGTGGTGGCAAGCATGGCAATAATAGCTTCGATAATATTGGGTAAAAACCCAGCCACGACATCGTCTTTTTTTATGCCTTGGTTGCGTAAAAAGTGCTGTAATTGTGCAACTTTTCGGTAAAGTTCATTGTAACTGATTGATGATTTGTCGCCATTTTCATTTTCAAAGGTAACTGCCACCTTGTCATTTCGGTGTTTAAGAATATTGCCAGCGTAATTTAAACTTCCGCCAACAAACCATTGTGTGTCAATTTTGTGCTCACCGTATTTGACCACTTGGTTGGACGGCTGGATAAAGTCAATTTCACAAAAATCACAAACAGATTGCCAAAATTGTGTCGTTTTATTTACTGAAAATTGGTGCAGTTGTGAATAGTTGCTAAGAGATTTTTGATGTATTTTATTAATAAATTTTTCAAACAGTGTAATATTAATAGAAGGTAAATTTTCTTGCTTTGGTTGCCAAATTGCATTACTTGATATTTTTTGAATCATTATCTATCCACCAAAATAATAAAGTTTATATTTTACCCTAATCCTGATGTGGAAACACGAATTATAGTGCAATCAATTAATACGTTTAGTCAATTTAAAACGAGTGGTGAGAAGCTATATTTAGAATTGCAAGACATAATAAGGAGTTGTACTATAATTATGTTTTCACTATCGGGCTTAGGGTTCTAATAAAATCAAAACAAAAGTGTGTTATTGTAAGATAGATTGAACCATTACAAATCAACTATAGCAGTAAGTTTATTCAAACCCGTTTACAAATATAGACTCAGATAATATATTTACATTATTGGAATATAAATTATTTGAGGAATCAATATCGTAAGTATCATTGCTTATTGTAGCATCAAAAAAATTCATGCCTGAAGTTTGACCACTCGCAAGCAGAGTAACCCCAGTATTTTGTGCTGCTGTTAGATTGCTTATTGTACAAAGTGGGTAACCATTAGGATCCTCTTGGCAACCTAATGTAGAAAGTATGTTTAAGGCAGAGTTAAATTGAACCTTAGTATTATTTGAGGTACTGCCCGATAGATTTTCGAGCATGACATTAATATTAAAAGTTGTGTTTTGTAATACTTGATTAGGATGAGTGGCATTAATTTTGAGGTCAACAGCATCATCAAGCAGATGGAATTTAAAGTCTCTATCAGGGTTAAGGTTTCCTTGGTACACTTCTTGACCATCTGGGTAGTTCGGTCCAGGAGGGGGGGTTAGCACTGTTTGCACATTTTCTCTATAACACCCTCTTTCAATGCTTGATGCAACTTGCACAGTATAAAACGTATTGGCGATAAAATTAACCGAAGAAACATCAAAATAAACCATGCCATTTTTTTCTGGAGAAGCTTGAAAACTATCTTGTAATATTGGGGTACCTGAAACACCTTCTCCTTGAAACAAGGAAAAAGAGATTGTAGCAGCCCCTAAAAAAGCATTGCAATCTCTGTAATTAAATCCAAAGAACAAAGTATTGGGATTTGTTACAAGAAAGGTTTGACCAACGGGTGAAAAAAAATTAATTTGGCTCAGAAAGTTTGTTTCATTATAGAAAACATTAGCAGCAAAAGGTTTGGTTGTAAATAATACAATTAAAAACATAAATTTTTTCATACGATAAAATCTCCTAAAATTAATTAAGACATATTTTATTAAAAAATCCTTGTAGGCGGTTATAACAAATGATGCAATTTATTGTAAATATGATGCAAATTTGTTTGATTTACCTAAAATCTTTATATAAAAACACAAATTATGGTGCAATTAATTATTCGTATAATCCATGATAATCAAACACCTTCATGTGGATTAAAGTGAAGAAACATCAGGAAAGTTTTTTAATGATAACTCTCAGGGCAAAGTTCATGAATTGGTGAAGTAAAACACTTTCCATAAGTATTTTGTACGTATAACAAATCAATAAATTCGCAGTCATCTCATCAGTGATTAGATATTTTATTGGTTTGCTAGGAGTACTAAGGGCTTGTGCTATAATTGTGTTTTTACTAGCGGAATATGAGTTTATTTAAAATGTGTGTCCGTTTTTTGGGGTATAGGTCAGTTAAAGAAAGTTGAATTCTCAATAGAGTTATTTCTTTTTAAGAATATCTAGGTATTATGAAAAATTAAAATTATGCGATTTTATCTCCCCACAATGGATGGCAAAGATGAATTTCCTCCAATTGAAGAAGCCCTGGATGAACCCAATGGTTTACTCGCATTTGGTGGGGATTTAAAGCCCAAAACGTTGATTAAAGCTTATAGTCAAGGAATTTTTCCGTGGTACTCTGAACAAGAGCCCCTGCTGTGGTGGTCGCCAAATCCGCGCATGGTCCTTTTTCCTGATAAGTTTCATACTTCACGAAGCTTTAAACGAGCATTAAAGAAAACTCAGTATACGCCTCATTTTAATCGAGATTTTAAAACAGTGATTCACCATTGTGCTCAAACACGCAAAGATGGACTGGGCACATGGATTACACAAGAAATGAAGCAGGCTTATCAAACCTTACATAAGATGGGTGTTGCTCATTGCTTAGAAATTGATATTAATGGAAAGTTAGCAGGAGGAATTTATGGCATTGCTTTGGAAAATATTTTTTATGGGGAGTCCATGTTTAGCACCCAAACCAATGGCTCAAAATTTGCTTTATATGAATTATGCAGGTACTTATTGAAGAATAATTTTAAAATATTAGACT
>JALSIL010000047.1 GCA_026990095.1 Lysobacterales bacterium | reverse complement strand
ATTCAATTTTTTTGATTTTAGACCAATCATCAGTAGTAAATAGGTGATTTTTTTCGTAGACAGATCTGCATTGTGAAAAATTGCTGTAATTGTCTAATTCTGATTTTATTTTATCGGACACTATGTCAATAACTATGCAGTCATCCAATAGTCCGATAACGGGAATGTTGTCTGGAATGAGGTCATCAACCTTTGTTAGGTAATCAAAAGCCGCTAAAATCGTAGTCTTTGTTGCGTTTGATAACGGCCACTGGTTATCAATAAACATTTGCAGCATGTTTTCTAAAGGGTTAATACGCTCAAGTACATAAGGTTCTTGGTGGATATTTTTTAACTCATCAAGCATCAATTTAAGATCGCAGATTGCAACTTTCGAGTTAGTTGTGTTATTCTTGCTTAAGATACCTGTAAAGTACTGGGTGATTTCTTGAGTTATTTCTATGTTGTATTGTGCATTCATAATTGTTAACCTTGTTTTGATTTATAGGTGTATTATACAACTACCACACTATGACACATGTGCCAATAGTCATTTTCTCTTCAATTTTTAGCAAAATGATAGATTTTTAGCACGATAAACTGATAATATTAGAGATTGCTAATAAACACTAAAACTTGAGGGACGTATGAGCGACAAAAATACGATTAAAGATAAAAAGTCTTTAAGCCAACAAAAAAACATTAATAGCCGAAGAAAATTCTTATCGCAAGCGGCTGCCACCACTGCAGTCGTGGCAACTGGTGGTGCGGTTGCCAATAACTTGCCACCTAATGTGCCTGAATGGCAAAAACACTTAGGCAAGCCAGTAAACTCTAACCCGTATGGGCAACCTTCTAAGTATGAATCAAGTGTGCGGCGATTACGTGTGCCTTGGTTGACACCAGATTCAATTGCCTCAATTAGTTTTACTCCCTTAGCAGAAATCACAGGCATGATTTCTCCAAATGGCTTGGCTTTTGAAAGAGATCACGGAGGTCTTCCAACAATTGACCCCAAACAACACCGTTTGATGATACATGGCTTAGTTGAAAAACCAATTATTTTGACAATGGATGATATCAAACGTTTTCCAAATGTTTCTCGTATTCACTTTATTGAATGCCCTGCCAACTCCGCCATGGAGTGGAAAGGTCCACAAGTCGGTCGCCTGCAATTTACTCATGGTATGACAAATTGCTGCGAATGGACGGGTGTACCATTAAAATATATTTTGGAAGAAGTTGGTGTTAAACCAGCTGGTAAGTGGCTCTTAGTAGAAGGTGCCGACTCGGCCTCAATGAGTCGTTCGATTCCGATGGAAAAAGCCATGGACGATACCTTGGTTGTCTTCGGTCAAAATGGCGAAGCCCTCAGACCAGAGCAAGGTTATCCCTTAAGATTATTAACACCAGGTTGGGAAGGCAACACCTCAATAAAGTGGTTGCGTCGCATAGAAGTAACGGCAGAGCCTTCGTATCAACGTGAAGAAACGTCAAAATACACAGACTTGCTCAACCCAAGAGATCCAAAACGCAAAGACCTTATTGGTAAGGCGTATTTGTTTTCTTGGATAATGGAAGCCAAGGCAATTATTACTTTCCCATGTCCTGAAAAACCACTTAAAGAGCACGGCAAATATGTTATTAATGGTTTGGCATGGACAGGAACTGGAAAAATAAAACACGTTGATGTTTCATTTGATGGTGGTATTACATGGAAAGAAGCCGAACTTAATGGTTTGGTATTAGATAAGTGTTGGACACGATTTAGTATTCCGTTTGAATGGAATGGAGAAGAAGTCCTCTTGCAATCACGGGCAACAGGCGAAGACGGTTATGTGCAACCAACCTTGAAACAATTAAGGGAAGCACGCGGCGTTGCTAGTATTTATCACAACAATGCCATACATACCTGGAGAATCAATAAAAATGGCGAGGTAGAAAGTGTACAAGTTTAATCAAAAATTAATTTCTGCTGTTATTTTAGCTTTATCATTAACCGCGTGTTCAAATGATACTTCGCAAACAAGCACAGAAACAACCACTAAACCTAAAGAAACTTCGGTTTCAGAAAAAGTAGCTAATGCCATTTTACCGAGTGCACAAGCGGCTACCTATGAAGAAATAACCATTAAAACGGGTGGTTTTAATTTGGGCAAGCCTGCAAGCAAGGAAGAAATAGCGGGTTGGCATATTGAAATATCCCATGGACATAACTTGCCACCAGGCGAAGGTACAGCAGCTCAAGGAGAGGACATGTTTGAAGACAAGTGTGCAAGCTGTCATGGTTCATTTGGTGAAGGTGTTGGACGTAATCCTGTATTAGCAGGAGGAGAAGGGACGTTAAAAGATAAAGATAAACCAGAACGTACCGTTGGCAGTTATTGGCCTTATGCATCAACCTTATTGGACTATACACATCGTGCTATGCCATTTCCATCTGCCCAATCATTAACATGGGATGAAACATGGGCAATATCAGCCTATGTCTTGTATCTCAATGATATTATCGAAGATGAAGATTTTGTTTTTAATGCCCAGAGCTATAAAGAAATACATATGCCAAATGAAAATGGTTTTATACGTGACCAAAGACCAGATACTCATAACACCCGCTGCATGAAAGATTGCAAGGACCCTGCCAACATTAAAGTGAAAACAGCACTTTTGGGCTATGGGTCAGGAGCAGAAGACGTTGTTGAAGAAACTAAAGTGGCGAAAGGTCATGAGTTGGGACAAAAAATATACGATGGAACATGCCGATTATGCCATGGTACGGGTTTAGCAGGAGCACCAAAGATTGAAGACACTTTGACATGGGAACATCGCTTAAAACAAGGGTTAAGCAAAGTCCATAAACATGCAATTGAGGGCTTTTCAGGTCAAAATGGTGTCATGCCGCCAAAAGGTGGTAATATGGAATTAACTGATGATGAAGTAAAAGCTGCAGTTGATTTCATGCTCAAGGACATTGAGCAGTAATAAAAACAGAAAAAATATCCGTTCAGCTTATATTCAACTTTACTAATATAAGATGAATGGTGTAGAATACAAAACATAAATATTTATTAGGAGAAAACTATGAGTTTAACAAGAAGAAGCATGCTAAAGCGAATCATCGCGGGCAGTGCTATTGCTTTGGTTCCTTTTGGTGCATTTGCTAATTGGGCAGAAGCAGCATTTAAAGCGGACAGTTACAAAGGCGTATTAGCGGAGATTGGTTCAGAAGGTGCGGTTGCAAGTGATAAAATCAAACTTAAAGCCCCAGAAATTGCTGAAAACGGTGCGGTAGTGCCTATTCAAGTCAGCTCTACTTTAGAAAATATTGAGTCTATTAGCCTGCTAGTGGAAAAGAACCCTACTCCATTGACGGCACAATTTAAAATGTTTCCAGGTTTAAAACCTGATTTTAAAATTCGTGTCAGAATGGGCGAAACATCTAAAGTAATTGCAGTAGTTAAAGCAGATGGTAAATCATACACTGCAGAATCTGAAGTTAAAGTAACAATCGGCGGCTGCGGCGGTTAAGGAGAAAACATTATGAGAATTAAAGCAAAGTTAAAAGGCGATACAGCCACGGTTAAATTATTAATTAAACACCCGATGGAATCTGGTCGTCGTAAAGATGAAGCCGGAAAACTGATTCCTGCAAAATACGTACAAACGGTAACTGGTCATATTGCAGGAACTCAAGTATTTGAAGTTAATACAGGTCCTGGAGTTTCAAAAAATCCCTTTATTCAAGTTATTTTGGAAGGCCGTAAAGCTGGTGAAACAATTGATTTTAAATGGGTTGATTCATCTGGTGCTACCGAAGAAGACTCAGCCACTTTAAAGTAAGCTGGTTTTTTATAAAGTTAAAAGGGTTGTTCTAGGACAACCCTTTTTTATGTGGGATAATTTCTTTTTTTCATTCTGATTACCGTTATGCGTCGAGTCATAATCTTTTTTTTATTCTTAAGTTTTAATGCCAATGCCGATTTAGTTAAACCCACACTGGTTGAAATAAGTGTTTTTACCGATGGCACTTATCAAGTAGAAGTTAGAGCCAGTATTGAAGCGTTACTGACGGGTATTAATTCTCAATATAAAGACACTAAAGAATCCCCAAACGCTCAAGCTTATGATGACTTACGGGTCTTAGAAAAAGAACAACTAGCCGCTGAATTTAAAAAGTTTCACCAAAAATTTACTCAAATTGTAAAACTCAAATTTGATGAAAAAATTGTTCCACTAAAAGTAACAAAGGTAGATATACCCGAACCAGGTTACACAAAAGTGCCACGTATAAGTGTGATTACTTTAAGTGGAGAAATAGACAGAGAAGTCAAAAGCATCAATTGGTATTATCCAGCAGCTTTTGCCGATAATGCGGTGCGTGTGAGGCAGGTTGATAAAGAGGCACAAAAGTGGCACTGGTCGAATTGGCAATGGTTACGCAAGGATAACTGGAGTAAACCATTTGATTTGACTGAAGTCTTTCATCAACAATCCACTTGGTCAGTCATTAAAGATTATACACGAGCGGGCTTTGATCATATTATACCCAAAGGTCTGGACCACATATTATTTATTTTGGGAATATTTTTAGTCAGTATAAAACTGCGTCCTTTACTCTTACAAGTCACAATGTTTACGGTTGCTCACTCAATAACATTAAGTTTAGCGATGCTTAAAATTATTAATATACCTTCAAATATTGTGGAACCTTTAATCGCCCTTTCCATTACTTTTATTGCTTTCGAAAATATTGCAAGCAAAGACATTAAGCCCTCACGGTTGATTGTGGTCTTTTTGTTTGGACTATTGCATGGCATGGGTTTTGCCAGTATGCTCGCTGATTTTGGTATGCCGAAAAACTCTTTTGCAACAGCACTAATTAGCTTTAATGTGGGCGTTGAATTGGGTCAGTTAAGCATTATTGCTCTAGCCTTTGCTTTAGTTGGGTATTGGTTTAAAAGCGAAACCTGGTACCGAAAAGCCGTTGTAATACCCGCTTCCTTAATTATAGGATTAGTTGGTTTGTATTGGACTTATGATAGAATTGTATTTTAACTTAACAATTTTTATGAAAAACTTTATTCCATTGCCTTATTTTAGCCCGTACAGTTCGCAACAAATGCAGGATAAATCGCATGAGTTTAATGCACTTATTCAGAAAAGAAGAACCGTAAGGGACTTTTCAGATAAACCAGTTCCAAAAAGAGTCATTGAAAACTGCATAAAAGCCGCTGCATCGGCTCCAAGTGGTGCACACCAACAACCCTGGCATTTTGTTGCTATTCGTAATCCAGAACTCAAATCTAAAATAAGGCAAGCCGCCGAAGTCGAAGAAAAAGAATTTTACCAACACCGAGCTAGCCAAGAGTGGCTAAAGGCTCTCGAGCCATTAGGTACGGACACCAACAAACCCTTTTTAGAAGAGGCTCCGTGGTTGATTGCGGTCTTCGCGCAGCGTTATGGAATTGACAAGCAAGGCAAGCGTGTTAAACATTACTATACACCTGAGTCTGTAGGAATCGCTTGTGGAATACTCATAACGGCTCTGCATACAGCAGGGCTAGCAACTTTAACACACACACCAAGTCCCATGGGGTTTTTAAAGAAAATTCTTAAGCGTCCTGATAATGAACGACCGTATTTGCTTGTGGTTTGTGGGCATCCAAAAAATGATGCAAAAGTACCCAATAATAAACGTAAAGAGTTAAATGATATAG
>JALSIL010000046.1 GCA_026990095.1 Lysobacterales bacterium | reverse complement strand
ACCACACCCATTGCCAAAAATAACGAACCAATGGTGATTAACACAATATTTTTGATTTCAGTTTTATTCATTTATTTCAGGTAAAAGTTAAGCAAGGCTATTAGAGACCTTTGCCTAACTCTGGGATGATGTAAAAAAGAATGAAAAAAGTACCAATCAAGGCAAAAAATGAGTCAAATAGCCCGCTATTTGCGAATTTTTTAACGCAGAGTGGTGTTTTTTGCAACTTTTTAACACGTGCCACGAGTTATGCAAAGGTCTCTATTATAGAGTATTTCTCAAAAGACGCTATCATAAGCGGCAAAACCCTCGGGTGATTTATTTTTTAAGGCTATTTTAGGTTTGTAATATTCTTTACTGTCCCAATAATCCAGTAAACACAAGCCATCATTAACTTGATGGTAAAAACAGTGAAGCAATTGCCCAAAATACACCAACAGTCTACAATAGAGAAATCAATCCACTAAAATATCTTAAACCCGCTCCCACGCTCTGCGTGGTAGTGTACACCTATAAACAAGCCAATTACCTTACAAATTAAAACGTTATGCATTCCCACTCGGAGCGCAAGGAACGAGAAAAACTTGTATGTATAACCCTCACCCTTGTGGAGTCCTTGCCAAACAAAAACGAATCAGACCGTTGTTACCATCTTTACGAAGAGAATAAACGATGCGACAAACTCAATAAAAAACGTCTTTGCGAGGAGCGAAGCGACGCGGCAAACTCCCAACTAAACCCTTATTCAAAAAATACCACCGCTTGATGAGATTGCCACGTCGTTCCTCCTCGCAATGACGTGATTCTGTTTAAGCTAGAAGGAAGAACTGACAAAAAACCATAAAAAAATCAATTGCCACAAAACCACCAAACTGTTAGAATAAAAAAATCCGCTAAAATTGATTATTCACCGAATCAATCAGCTTATCGGACAAGACATCTTATTTACTAAGTTAAGTTGCGTATTATAGATGATTTTTAATTCGTGTTATACGCAATTACGTATATTACGATGTTAGCACCAACCAAAAAACGAATGAAACTAAGTAGAATATTTAAATCCAACAAAACAGAATCTAATAGATTAGTGAAATTTTCAGCTGGAGATTTAAATAGCCCTGATATTGAATTTGAATACGGAAAAATATACGAACAATTTGATAGTTCTATAAAAATTGCAGCAAGTAAAAATCAAGTTCAACTTTTATCTGACCTTTTGAATGATTTAGAACCACCTTTTTACATTTTATATGTTTTAGTTGTTTCAAGAACAGGACAAGAAATAGGTAGATATCAATCACCAACTTTTGAAACTATTAACGAACTAACTGAATTTCTAAATAAGTATCGAGATTATATCGAAACAGACGCAAGACACCACATTTGGATTGGAACTGTTGAAAATAATGGATTATTGGTCTATGACCAACATAATGTAATATTTGCCTATGGAAACATTGAAAAATATAGAAATCGATTAATTAAAAACAAATATAAAGAGCAGAATTTTGTTTTTCCAACACCTCACGGACATTCATTTCACGAGGAAAATGACGAATATGAAAAAAGTATATTAACCGAATTTGAATGGGAAATTTTCCCACTTCAAAAAAATGATATTTATGAGGATTAAAAGGTAGGTGCTAACAATGTAAGGGTTTTGGTGCTTATCCCAAAGAGAAGTGCCCTGAATGAAGCCCGCGTCATTTCGTAACTGACCAGAAAAGTGCTAAAAAAAGAATATTATGAAAAAAACTACAGAAATATATGATAGAACTACAGAGTTAAAGAAAAAATTAAATGGTTTTCTTAAAAACTTGACAAAATCCGATAAGGACTATTACAGCACTTTTAATCAAAGTCAATTGCTTGACCTCAAAATGGCTTTATCAGATGTAAATAATGTTTTAACCTTAAAAACAACTCTGGCTTTCGGTCATTGGATTGCTGACTTTTTCAACTTGTCAAATGAAGAGCATAAGCAAATAGTGAAAGAAATCAATGAAACAAAACCAAATACCAATGGGTTTGATATTCAAGTATCAAAAAGGAAAATTATAGCAGAAATAAAATGTATTATTCCAATAAATAAAGGATTTTACTACGGAGCGGCTCAGCGAAATTCAATTCTTGATGATGCTATCAAATTAATAAAAGGAAAAAGAGCACTCCCTAATACCACCAAGCACATCAAACTAATTGGACTTATTGACCTTGATGAAAAAACAGATAAAGCAATAGAAAAGTTGACTAAACCTGCTATTAATATTAGAACGGAAAAACAGTTACGACTTGACAGACACGACATTGTACATAAACTAAGAGTAATTGACAATTTGACTCAATTAGACGAATTAACAACAGAATATGTGTATTTGAAAAAGATAAAAATAGCCAGTGCCTAACAATGGCTATAGTTAATACGGGTTTTGGTGCTTAACCCAAAGTGAAGTGCCTTGAATGAAGTCCGCAAAATTTACAATTTTGCGTGTTAATTATTAAAGGAAAAATTGTAAATTTGGCTACGAGATAAACCGAAAGTTCAGTCCTTCGAAATCCCGTACTAACCATAGCCGAAACGTTAACACCACAATAAATTTAATTGTTTCTAACTTATTTCATAGCAATTCAATTTATCATTAAGTGAAACCTCAATTAAACAAAAGTCTCCGCAAGTTTAACCAAAACCTCTCCAGTAACTCGATTAACAGTCCATTCATCCATCGGTTTTGCGCCTAAAGACTTATAAAAATCAATAGCGGGTTTATTCCAGTCCAAAACCCACCATTCAAAGCGTCCGCAACCTAAACTTATGGCTGTTTTTGCCAAATAAGCGAGCATTATTTTACCCAAGCCTTTGCCACGCATTTGGGGTTTGACGTATAAATCTTCTAAATAAAGCCCTGGCTTACCAAGGAAAGTGGAAAAGTTATGAAAATACAAAGCAAAAGCAACGGCTTGTCCTTTGTATTCTCCAATAACAACTTTAGCATAAGGATTTTTGCCAAATAAAGAATTTTCTAACGTTTCGACATCGGCAACCACTTCATGCGCCAGTTTTTCATAGTTAGCCAATTCCTTAATAAACTCCAGAATCAATGGGCAATCTTCAATAGTCGCCCTGCGGATGGTAAAGTTTTTGTTTTTAGTTTTCATGAACCTACTTGTGCAAATGCTCGAACTGGAAAAGTACCCATGCCTTTAATTTTCACTGGTACAGCGTAAAACTTAAAGCCTTTTACGGGGAGTTTGTGTAAGTTTGTCATGTGTTCAATAATAAAAATTTCATTGTGCAGCAGTACTGTGTGAACTGGGCGTGCTTTACCACTGGTATCATCAATATTGTGGCAATCAATTCCAACGAGTTTAACACCTTGCTGTTTTAAATAAATAGCTGCATCTTCGGTTAAAAAAGGATCATTTTCAAAATAGGCATCACTGCCCCAATGACGTGACCAATTGGTGTAAATTAATGCGGCTTTATCTTTAACATCATAATTTTTAAAAAATTGCGCCGTAATTCGTTTGACGTCTTCATCGATTTGAATGACTATTCCATCAAGGTTTCCCACGCCTTCTAAATCTATTTCTGACAAATCTTTGCCATCAGCAAAACGGTGAAAAGGCGTGTCAAGATAAGTTCCTGTATTGGACACCATTTCTATTTTTCCTATCTGGAAAGTTGTGCCTTGTTCATACACACCTTCGCACGCATCACGCGCCAAAAAGTCACATATCATTGGAGCAGGTAAACCTTTGTAAGTCACCATTCCATCAGAAATAGTGTGGCTTAAGTCAATTAATTGCGATTTCATTCTATTCATAGTTTTATACTCTTTGAAAATATTTGCCAATCTTTATCATGACTAGCACCCAATGATTGGTAAAAATTTTGTGCCCTTTTATTGCTGGATAAAACCGACCAAGTCATTTGTGACCCACCGTTTTTTTGGCAAATATCTTCGGCTTTTTGCATCAATTTTTTTCCTATTTGTTTGCCTCTGCAATTTTCATCAACATACAACTCTTTAATAAACAACCAAGATGTCATATCATAGGTGAATGGCAAAAAATAATACACCAATAAACCCACAAATTTTTTATCTTCTTGTGCAATAAGTGCATAAAAACTGTTATTTATTTGCTCTTTGATTGTTTCTTGAGTAACCCTAAAATCATCGATATAACCTTCAAAAACTGCCAAATCTTGCATTAAAGACAAGACTTGCTCACTGTCTTGAGCATTCGCATGTCGGATTATCATTTGACTAAACTAAAGCCTTCGTCAATCCAGCCCGTGACTCCACCAATCATTTTCTTTACGGGTCGATGTAATTTAGCTAAACGTATCGCTGCTTTTTCTGTCGCATTGCAATGAGGGCCCGCACAATACACCACAAATAAGGTGTCTTTGGGAAATTCTGCTATGGACTTTTCATTAATTCTCGAATGTGGCAAATTAATGGCTTGATTCACATGCCCTTGCTTAAAAGACTCTTCTCCTCGCACATCCAATAAAACAAAATCTTGTCGATTATTACTGATGGCGTGATGCACATCCCAACAATCAGTTTCAAATTGCATAAGTTTTGAAAAATGTGCCAAAGCCTCTTGGCTATTGGCAGCTTTTGGTCTTGATACAGCTGACATTTTGTTCTCCTATAATTAATATTGATGAGGTATCTACTCAACACTAACAAGTCTGGGAAACCATTATTTGTACTTTTGCAAATACCTCAGCACTCATTATCCAGATAAATAAACATTAAATAATTGGCTTTAAAGACATTGTACGTTAATATTGAGCCATTTCGTATTAGAGTAACTCAAATGAAGAAAATAGCCATAGTCGTATCGCCTAACCTTGCCTTATTTGAACTCGGCTGTGCCACTGACCTTTTTGCTATTAACCGAGAAGATATAAAGCAGTGGTATCAAACCGATGTGGTGAGTTTTTTTCCTTCTCCTTTAAAAATCAGTGGACAATCGCAAATTAAAATAGATGTCACGCAAGTGACAAATCTTGATAAATACGACATGATAATCATTCCTAGCTGGTCTTTTAGTCAATTGCAACTGCCTGACAACATGAAAAGCAGCATTCTTAAAGTAGCCAATCGCAACGGCAGAATTATATCCTTGTGTTCTGGTGTCTTTGTTCTAGCAGAACTTGGATTACTCAATAATCGTCCAGCCACAACTCATTGGTTATATACCGAGATATTTAAACAAAAGTACCCGCACATTCAATACCGACAAGATGTCTTATACCAGTATGATGGTATGATTGGTTGTTCAGCGGGTTCTTCAGCAGCTATTGATTTGTGCTTAGAAATTATACGCGATGATTTTGGTTACGAAGTGGCAAATTATTCCGCACGACGAATGGTGTTAGCTGCTCATAGAAATGGTGGGCAATCGCAATTTGTCGAAACACCCATCCAACAAAAACCAAACCAGTTCGCCGCTACTTTAGATTGGGCAACCGATAGACTGGCAAGCAAAATCACAATAAATCAGATGGCACACAAAGCCAACATGACAAGAAGAACTTTTGATCGAAAATTTCGTTCATCCATGAACATGAGTCCAAGGCAATGGCTAATACAGCAACGCATACATTTAGCCAAAAGATTGCTCGAAACAAATAATGATTCCATTGACTTAGTAGCGTATCGTTCTGGTTTTGAAAAACCCGAGACTTTACGCCATAATTTTAGAAAATATTTAAATCTATCCCCTAGTCAATACCGACAACAATTTCGCAGTCATTAAAACCATATTACCCATATC
>JALSIL010000045.1 GCA_026990095.1 Lysobacterales bacterium | reverse complement strand
CCATAAGGTTTGAAATCTTCGATTCGTAACCAATTAATAAAATTCCCTTGCTTTGTTGCTTTGGCTTTTTCGAGCAGCATATCAATAAAATAAATGCCTGGTTCTATGGTTAAAACATTGTTTTCTTGCAGAGTTCGGGTGAGTCGTAAAAAAGGGTGTAATTCGGGTGGCGATAATATATTGCCCTCTTCATCACTTTGATGACCGCCGATATCATGCACTTGCAAGCCCAAATAATGCCCTAAACCATGAGGTAAAAAGACATTGCTTAAGCCTGTTTCCACGGCTTGGGTTGCCGAACCACAAATAATTTCAAAATCAATTAAGATATTAGCTATCATAAAATGTGCTTGTGCGTGCAGGTCAACATAACTGCTTCCTACAACCGCCTTTTTGCCAATTTCTATTTGCATTTTTTCAAGAGCAGTAATTAATTGGGCAAATTCACTTTTGTCATCGTAAGCATAAGTGCGTGTGATGTCAGAGGCATAGCCGTTAACCTGACAACCTGCATCAATAAGAAAAGATTTAAGGTTTTCTACAGGGTGACGAAAACGTTGCGTGTGTTGGTAATGCAAGACCGCACCGTTTTCATTTTGAGCCACAATATTGCCATAAGGCAGTTGGTATTCATTATGTTCTGTGGCAAGCATATACGCTAAATGGCATTCAAATTCACTAAAGCCTTTTTTGAAGCTTTGGTATGCGGCTTTATGACCACGCAGTGCCAGTGTGTTGGCTTGGCGTATGTTATCAATTTCATATTCGGTTTTAACTGCACGGTGCCAATGTACGAAATCCATGTAAGTTCGTGGATTGTGTTTGAGGTTGTCGTATTCGCAAGAATCTTCTTGTCCAATCCAAGCATGGTTTTTTAACTGACTAAAATCAGGCACTTCTTCTTTATTGGCTACAGGAATGATTTCAAAATAGTCTGTCCATTGCCCTTTGACTGTTTTTGGCAACGAATGCCAATAATCTTTGGGTTGATACAAATATAGTTTAGGTTTTTCTACTGGTTTATAATGAATAATGCAATGCGGTGTTTCGGTAATCGGCACCAACCACTTAAAATGCGGGTTACAAGCAAAAGCATACGGCATATCGTCAAGAAAATAATTGTTTGCATGCCCAGAATAAATAAGAACACCATCAAGTCTTGCCTTTTGCAGTCCTTGGTTGATAATTTTTGAAACATATTTATAATGATTGGGGTACATTTTCATCACTCAATTATAAAATATCATATTATGGCACAAAATAACGAATCACCTGGCGAAAAAATACTAGCGAACTGGAAAAAGTTAAAAGACAAACCTTTTGGTAAAAAGCTATTTTCCCACATGGTAGGCCGAATGGCGGCTTACACAGGAAGCATTAAAGCATTAATCACCGATTTAAAGCCAGGGCATTGCCACGCGTTTTTAAAAGAGCGAAAATCGAATAAAAATCACCTGTGCAGTATTCATGCGGTTGCCTTGATAAACCTTGGAGAAGTTACCAGTGGTTTGGCGGTATTGTCGGGCATGAGTAGCCAAATTCGCGGTATCTTAACCAAGATGGAAATGGAATATATCAAAAAAGCCAAAGGTGATTTAACCGCACAGTGTATTTGTGAAATACCTGAGGTCAAAGATGAACTCAAATACCAAGTACAAACCACCATCAAGGATTCTTCAGGTGATGTAGTCGCAGTGGGCACTTTTTATTGGCTGTTATCGAGAAAAACATGAATAAATCAACGAGGTTGCACTTATGACTCAAATTCAACAGTCAAAAATATAGCAACCCCATGAAATATGCGGGCTAGTTGAATCCTTGCATAATTTTGGCGTCACCCACGATAGTTTTGAATAAAAACACCGCCACAATTCTAATAGTGTGGTAAAGTTTATTTTTTTACTCTTTTTAAATCCGCATGAAAATTGTTAGTTGGAATGTTAATTCTCTTAAAGTTCGTTTAGAACACGTTTTACAATGGTCGAAACAAAACTCGCCTGATGTTTTAGCCATTCAAGAAACCAAGCTCACCGATGATAAATTTCCTGAAAAGGAAATCACTGCTGCTGGTTGGCATGTGGTTTATTCGGGACAGCCCACTTATAATGGTGTTTGCATTATCAGTTCATCACCTGCAACGGATATTGTTACCGATATTGAAGGATTGGACGATCCGCAACGCAGGATTTTGGCTGCCACCATTGATGACGTGCGTATTATTAACTTATATGTGGTAAATGGGTCAGAACCTGACTCTGAAAAATACGCCTACAAAATGCACTGGCTTGAACAAGTCACCTGTTTTATCGGTCAGCAATTAGAAGAATACGAAAATGTGGTGGTCTTAGGGGACTTTAATATTGCTCCAGATGACCGTGATGTTTACGATGCCGAATATTGGCGGGGTAAAATACTGTGCACGGACAAAGAACGAGCCAAGCTTGAAGGCATTTTAGATTTAGGTTTTGATGATTCCTTCCGTCTATTACACAATGATGGTGGGCATTATTCGTGGTGGGACTATCGAATGGGTGGTTTCCCACGAAATTTGGGTTTGCGAATTGACTTAATACTTACCAACGAACCGATGTCCGAAATGCTAACAGCTGCCTATATTGATAAAGAGCCCAGGGCGTGGGAACGGCCCTCTGACCATGCGCCAGTTGTGGCAGAGTTTGACTATTAGAGAAAACCTTATGATTAAATTAACCACTCTACTTTTTTTGTTTTTCGCCTGCCTGTCAGTTAATGCGGTAGTTTTAGAAGACTATCTTCCCGATGACACGCGTTACGACACCTCGATTCCATCACCGCGAGCAGTTACTGGATTGGAAGTCGGTCAAAGACACTACCGTCACGACCAAATCATTAATTATTTAAGCATTCTTGCGGCTTCATCTGCCCGTGCTCGATTGGTTGATTATGGTATGACCAATGAAGGCAGGCGTTTAGTTTTGTTGTTCATCAGTTCTGATAAAAACATGGAAAACCTCGAAGCACTTGCCACCAATGACAAAATTTTACGGGTATGGAACGGTTTTAGTGTACATGGCAATGAAGCCAGTGGTGCCAATGCCAGTATTTTGTATGCTTACCACCTCATTGCTGGGCATTCAGATGAACTTGACCAAATACTTAACCAAAGCTTAATTATTATCGACCCAACCATTAACCCTGATGGATACGACCGTTATGTCACCGACATTAATTCTCATCGTGGCATGATTGACAACCCAGATGGAAATGATTTAGCACACAAGGAACAATCTCCCAACGGCAGAACTAATCATTATTTCTTTGACCTTAATCGTGATTGGCTGCTGTTATCGCAAGTGGAATCGCAAGCACGCATTAAAGCTTTCCATCAATGGAACCCACATGTGCTGGATGATCACCACGAAATGGGCAGTGACAAAACCTTCTTTTTTCAACCAGGTGTGCCTGATCGAACCAATCCACTGATACCACAAAAGAATATCGGCTTAACCACCGAGTTAGCAACCTACCACGCCAAAACATTAAGCGACAAAGGCGTGCGTTTTTACAGCCAAGAAAGCTACGATGATTTTTACCCTGGAAAGGGTTCGACTTATCCCGACTTACAAGGCAGTATTGGTATATTATTCGAACAAGCCCGTGCCAATGGTGGTAATTTATCCACCGATGAAGGCATGCGCACCTTGGTTGATGGAATTGACAATCAATTTCGCACCGCACTTTCAACCTTAAAAGGAGCCTTTGCACTCAAGACAAAATTATTAAACTACAAAAGAGAATTTTTCAAAAGTGCCTTAGAACAAGCCCGTTTGGAAAGTTTCAAAGGCTACTTATTAGACTTTGAAAAGGACAGCATCAAAGCCCAAAAGATAGCAGACTACTTATCCATTCACAACATAAAAGTGACAATGCTCGATGAAAATATCACGCTCAATAAACACACATACAACGCCAATACTTCACTTTACATTCCAATTGTGCAAAAACAATACACTTTGATTAAGTCGCTTTTCAACACCGATACCCAATTCAAAGACAACACCTTTTACGATGTTTCTGCTTGGAATATTGGCATGGCTTGGGGAGTTGACTACGCCCAAGTCAAAAGCACGCCAAAGACCAAAAAAATCACCTTCAAAGCCACACAAAACCATTACCAAAAAGATGCCATAGCCTATGCTTTTAATTGGGATCAAGGCAATACCGCTGCTGCATTGAATTACCTGCAACAAAGAGACATCAGCACCAAAGTAATAAAAAAACCATTCAGCATTCAGGTCGAAGGCACAACCATTGAATTTAAACCAGGCTCGATTATTGTTGACTTAAAAAAAGACGACAAAAATACCGAAATCACCAAAGCCATCGCCAATTGTGCCGAATTTTTTCAAGTGCCAAGTTATGCGTTAACAAAAGTGCATAACAAAAAGGGCATTGATTTAGGTTCGCCTGCAGTTATCACCCTCAACAAGCCTAAAGTGTTGATAGTAATGGGTGAGGGCATTAACAGTTACCAAACAGGCAGTATTTGGCATTTATTTGATACCCAAGTTGGTCTGCCATTGACTAAAATTAACAAAAAACAGCTGCCAAAAATTCAACTAGGCGATTACAGTCACATAATCTTGCCATCGGGTAACTACAAACTCCTAACAGAAAAAACCAATGCAAAAATAAGAGCCTGGATAAAACAAGGTGGGCACCTTATCAGTTTACAAAAGTCAGCAAAGTGGGCAGAGCAAAACCTGCAAAACAAGAAAAAAGAAACACAAGAAAACTTATCAAATGAAGAAGCCGAAATTGTTGAAAACCTCAGCTACGGTGATTTTGAAAAAGATAATGCCAAAAATACCATCGGTGGTGCCATCATATCAGCCCAAGCAGATTTAACCCACCCACTGGCTTATGGAATGCAGCAAAAAACCCAATACGCCCTACTCAAAGGCAACAGCAAACTAGAACCCTCAACAAATCCCTATGCTACACCACTGATTGCCAGCAAAAAACTACTAGCCGCAGGATATTTATCCGCCGAAAAACAAACCCAATTTTCCCAAGTTTCATTAGTTATAGCCGAACGCAGTGGCAAAGGCAGCCTCATTAAATTTGGTTTTAACCCAACCTTCCGAGGCTACTGGTTAGGCACGCAAAAATGGCTAATCAATGCCATTTATTTTGCATCGATAATTGATAAAACAGAGATAAAGAAATAACAGGGATATTGCCGATAGAAAAGACCTTAAATCATGCACGCAACACTTTCATTGTCTCTTTTGGTGGGATAAACCCCACTTACCACTACATAGTGCTATTAACTTTGCTTTAAGTTCTTTACAATGAGCGGCATTAACCAAGCTGAAATAATATTTACCCCGTAAGCGGCACAATATGTCGTTGTTTGTCATTCAGAATCCACAGTAAGTTAATGTGATTATACGCCCAACACTGGATTTAGGTGAATAAATATTACTTTTGAGGGGTTTACTGCTAAAATAATCCCACTTTTAATACAAAACCAATCATGCCTAAAAAAACCTTATACTTAGTTGATGGCTCTGCCTATTTATACCGCGCTTATTTTGTGCCAGCTTTGCAACGACTTTCCAACGATAGGGGGGAACCCACAGGCATGATTTATGGTGTAATTAATATGGTTAATCGCATGATTAGCGAATATAAACCAGAACACATGGCGGTGGTGTTTGACGCACCAGGAAAAACATTTCGCCATGACATGTATGACCAATACAAAGCCACGCGCCCACCAATGCCTGATGATTTGCGTTCGCAAATAAAACCGACCAAAAGAATCATTCAAGCACTTGGCATTCCACTTATTGAAGTTAAGGGTGTGGAGGCGGATGATGTTATGGGAACGCTTGGGGTGATGGCATCTAAAGCAGGCTTTGATACAGTAATTTCCACTGGAGATAAAGATTTAGCCCAATTGGTGAATGACGAAGTGATGCTTATTGATACCATGCGCAATACCAAACTTGACTACCAAGGCGTGGTTGAGAAATTTGGCGTTAAGCCCGAGCAAATTGTCGATTATTTAACCTTAATTGGCGATAAGTCAGACAATATCCCAGGCGTTAACAAGGTTGGTCCAAAAACTGCTGTTAAATGGTTGGCAGAGCACGGTAATTTAGAAAACATAATTAAAAATGCGGATAAGATTAAAGGCAAAGTTGGTGAGTATTTACGTGATGCCATTAATCAAGGCATCATCGAACTATCCAAGCAACTCGTTACGATTGATACCAACTTAGATTTGGATTGTGATGTCGAAAAAATCACGGTATACGATGAAGATGTGGATGCGTTAAATCGTTTATCCCGAGAATGGAATATCAAATCACTACAACGCAGCGAGCAAGGAGATTTATTTGCTGAAGGAAAGCCATCAAAGACTGTTGCAATAAGCACACCACAAGTTGACAAAAATTACGAGTGCATTCGGGACTTAAAGGCATTAAAAAAATGGTTAAAAGACATTGAAAAGGCAGGAATTGTTGCCTTTGACTTAGAAACCAGTTCCTTGGACTCCATGCAAGCACAAGTTATCGGCATATCTTTTGCTTGCCAAGCCAATAGTGCCGCTTATGTTCCCATTGGCCATACTGAAGAAAGTTTAATTGATGAAAACAAGCCAATCGATGGACAGCTTGACTTACAAAAAGTACTGGATTTGGTTATTCCTGTCATCAATAATCCAAAGATTGAACTCATTGGACAGCACTTTAAATACGACATGAATGTGTTATCTAATTATGGCATCGAAATAACCAACCTCACCCATGACTCATTAATGGAATCCTATGTTCTCGATACCAATGGGCGTCACGATATGGACACGCTGGCAATGAAATACTTAGGCGAGCAAACCACTAAATACGAAGATGTTTGTGGCAAAGGTGCAAAACAAATTCCTTTTTCTCGTGTTGATATAGATAAAGCCACTCATTACGCTGCGGAAGATGCTGATGTTACCTTAAAACTCCATTTGACTCTAAAAGAGGAGTTGAAAAAGTTTGCTGGACAACAAAAAGTTTACGATGAAATTGAAATGCCACTGGTCAATATCTTAGCAAAAATTGAACAAACTGGCGTATTAGTCGATAGCCAAAAACTCAAAGAACAAAGCAACGAACTGGGCAAAAAAATAACCGAATTTGAGCAAAAAGCATACCAACTAGTCGGTCGTGAATTTAACCTCAACTCGCCTAAGCAACTGCAAGAAATCCTATTTGAAGAACAAGGTATACCCGTTATCAAAAAAACCCCAACAGGCAAGCCCTCAACCTCAGAAGACGTTTTACAAGAATTGGCGCAAGAACACGAACTGCCCAAAGTCATTATCGAGAATCGAAGCTTAAGCAAACTCAAATCAACTTATACCGATAAATTACCGCTAGAAATCAATCCAAAAACGGGACGAATTCATACTTCATACCACCAAGCGGTAACAACAACAGGGCGATTATCCTCCTCCAACCCTAATTTGCAAAACATCCCTATTCGCACCGCCGAAGGACGCAAAATTCGTCAGGCTTTTATAGCAGAAGAAGGTTTCAAGGTCATGGCAGCGGATTATTCACAAATCGAACTGCGCATCATGGCACATCTCTCTCAGGATGACAATTTACTGGACTCATTTGCCAAAAATCAAGACGTTCATAGCCGCACCGCCTCTCAAGTATTTGAAGTCGCAATTGATGAAGTTTCAAGTGACCAGCGCCGTGCTGCTAAAGCCATCAACTTTGGCTTAATGTACGGCATGAGTGCTTTTGGGCTAGCTAAACAATTAAACGTTACCCGCAAAGAAGCTGCCGATTATATGAACCGCTACTTTGAGCAATACCCAAAAGTTGCCGAGTTTATGAAAACCATAAAAGCACAAGCCAAAGAAAACGCCTATGTTGATACACTCTTTGGTCGACGCTTGTATTTTCCCGAAATTAAAAACCGCAACGGCAGAATCCGTGCCGGAGCCGAACGAGCCGCCATCAACGCTCCCATGCAAGGCACCGCAGCTGATATCATCAAAAAAGCCATGCTGTCAGTCTATGCCGAAATCAAAGACAATGCGGACATTCGCATGATTATGCAAGTCCACGATGAATTGGTCTTTGAAGTGCGTGAAGAAAAGCTAGAAGAGTTAGCGGCTTTGGTAAAAGAACTAATGGAAAATGCTGTAAAATTAGACATTCCTTTAAAAGTCGATACAGGGGTTGGTGATAATTGGGATGAAGCGCATTAACAAAACAAAAGTCATTCCAACCAAGCTACAAGCAGGAATCAAGAGAGTTTCAAGCTTATGATGTTTGATGCTGAATCGAGTTAAATAAAATACTGCTAAGTATCATCGTTAACAAATCACTATACTTGAAAATTCAGATTTAAACCATAGATGCAGTTCCCAAATCCTAAATTAGAGGCTTATCCATGACACAATTCGTTAAAGACAAGAATAAAATTTCACAGCTCAATTCAGAGCAATACCGTGTGACCCAAGAAAACGGTACCGAGCACCCAGGAACGGGTGAATATTTACATCATGATGCTGTTGGTATTTATGTGGATATTGTTTCGGGTGAACCCTTATTTGCCTCAAGTAGTAAGTTTGATTCAGGCTGTGGTTGGCCAAGCTTTAGTAAACCAATCGTTTCTAAATTTATTAACGAAATAAAAGATTCATCTCATGGCATGAATCGTATCGAAGTGCGCTCAAGCCATGGGGACAGTCATTTGGGGCATGTGTTTGAAGATGGACCAAAAGAGTCTGGTGGTTTGCGTTATTGCATAAATTCAGCATCATTGTGTTTTATTGCACTGGACAAGATGGCAGATGAAGGTTATGGTGACTACATTAATCAAGTTGAGGACGTGAAATAATGGCAAAAGAAAGGGCTATACTCGCCGGAGGTTGTTTTTGGGGCATGCAAGGATTGATTCGTCAACTCGATGGCGTTTTATCCACTCGCGTGGGTTATACAGGTGGTGACGTAGCAAATGCAACCTACCATAATCATGGAACACATGCCGAGGCTTTGGAAATTTTTTTTGATAATGAAGTCATTAGTTATCGTGATATTTTGGCTTACTTTTTTCAAATTCACGACCCATCAACCGAAAACCGTCAAGGCAATGATGTTGGAGCCTCGTATCGCTCAGAAATATTTTATACATCCGATGAGCAAAAGCAAGTGGCGTTAAAAACCATTGAAGATGTCAACAATTCAGGGTTATGGCCCGCTCCTGCGGTGACAAAATTGACAAAAGCCTCGGATTTTTGGGAAGCTGAAATTGAGCACCAAGACTACTTAGAGCGTATCCCCAACGGTTACACCTGCCACTATCCGCGACCTGATTGGGTGTTGCCAAAAGCTTAATGCTGGTTTTCTATTACGCATTTCTATATCAGGACTTGGCTGTTATTTTTGTCTATTGGTAGAACGCTCAGTCCAAAGTCTCACACTTAACTTTTGTTGTTTCTAATCTGGGGATGATTTTTTTGTTTGCATAACATTTTCCCTCTGCACCAATCAATAACACTTGGTCGAGATGCATGCTTTGTGCGATTTTGTGCCAGTTGGCTTTTCCTGCCACAATCATTGCAGTGGCGGCGGCATCGGCTTTTGTGCCGTTTTCGGCTATTATGGTTGCCGAGACGATTTGATTAACGCCTTTGCCTGTTTTTGGGTCGATGATATGGGCGTATCGCTTGCTATTAAATTCTTTGTAACGTTCGTAGTTGCCTGAGGTGAATACCGATTCATCGCCTTGGACGGTGATAACGGCAAGTATTTCTTCGGAGTTTGGTTTTCGAATGGCTACTCGCCAGTTTTTATCGCCTTTACTGCCGATGCTTCGCAGGTCTCCACCAGCGTTGACGATGGCATTTTTGATGCCGTGTTTTTTGAGGATGTTGATGGCTTTATCAATGGCATAACCTTTGGCGACTCCACCATAATCCAACCAAATACGAGGGTTGTTTGAACTGATTTGATTGTTCGAAATGGTAATGTCTTGCATACTTGGCATGTGTGCTAAAAAGTCCTTGATTTCTGCATCACTGGGTGGTGGTGTTGTTATGGGGTAGTTATCGGTGTGAAAGCCCCAAAGGTGAATAAGTTCACCTATAGCTGGATTGAAGTTTCCTTGTGATTGTTTAGATAAATGTTTTGTTTGCTGTATAAATTGTGCTTCTTCATCGGTAATAGCAAAAGATTCGCCTTTGCGCATGGCTTTATTTATTTTAGTGAGTCGTCCAGATTTCCATGCATGCCATTGGCTGTGCATGCCATTGAGGGTTTTTTCTACATCATTAAAAGCTTGATTGACCAATGCTTCATCGTGGTGCCAGACAAGAACTTCGATGATTGTGCCAAAAATAAAGTATTGTTTTTGAATTAGCTTATCTTCAACCTTTTCTTGTTGACAAGACCATAGCGATAAAAAAAACAAAGGGATAAATAATTTATGCATCATTTTCTCGCACGGGTTTTTTTTGTAATTTGCGTTGCAGTGTTCGACGGTGCATACCGAGTTGTTCGGCGGCTTTTGTGATGTTTCCATTGTTTTCTGCTAAAATTTTTTGTAAATGTTCCCACTCTAAGCGTTTAACTGGCAAGGGTTTACTTGGAATTTGAATCTCTGCATCGGCTTTCTTTTGCCCCAATGCCTTTAAAATGGTATCAACATCAGTGGGCTTAGTCAGGTATTGCACCACGCCCAGTTTTATGGCCTCCACTGCTGTGGCAATACTGGCAAATCCAGTTAAGATAACGATATGAATACCGGGTTGTTTTTCTAGCAACATTTGACACACTTTTAAGCCCGAATCCTTGCCAATGCGCAAATCCACCACAGCATATTCGGCTTGCCATTGCTGGATAATATTTTGGCTTTGTTTAAAGTCATGGGCTTGTTTGGTTTTAAACCCTCGGTTTTCTAGAGCAGTGGATAAAACTTGGCAAAATATTTCGTCATCATCGACTATTAAGATACTTTTATTCATGTTCTATCAACGGTAATTCAATTTGCAATTTGGTACCTTTTTTATCGGTTTTCAGTATTTCTATGGTTCCTAGAAATCGTTCGATGGTGGTTTTAGCTAAGAATAAACCTAAACCCATTCCAAACTCTTTTTCAGATGTTCTCTTGCTGGCAAAATCACGGTTTAAACCTTCGCCATTATCGGCAATTAACAGTATTAATTTATTTTTATTAGCTTCAGTACTAATGGTTACCTCGCTAGCTTGCGACTCCAGTGCATTGTTGACGATGTTGACTAAAGCTTGTACCAGCGTTTTATCAACATGCAACTTATCATCGTTTTTATGGTTAGTGTTTAATTGTATTTTTTGCGAATCAGGGTCGATAATTCGAGTTTGCACCTTGCCTAAAAGCTCATTAACCGTCACCACTAGACCGCTAATTGCTTGGGTTGTGCCCGTTGAAGCCGTGATTTGTGTCAGGGATTCCTTACATCTGTAAATTTGTGATTCCATAATCTTGAGCATTTTGTGGTGCTTCTCAATGGAGTTATCTCCTAATAGCTCCTTGACGATGATGTTAATGGTGGCAAGTGGCGTACCTAACTCATGGGCAGAACCTGTTGCCAGAGTTGCCAATGCTAAAAGCTTTTCATTTTCTGCTTGCTTTGCATTAGCTTGCAGTAACAACTTTTCTTTGCGACGGATATTCTTCATCAAACCACTAATAACCCAAGATATTAAAACCGATAAGACAATAAACCCAAGCCACATACCCACTAGGTGCTGTCCAAAACTAGTGGAATGATCCATATTGTGATTCATGCCAGCCATACCGCTCATCGACATAGAGACGGGCTTGAAAAATTTAATTAATAAGGTGTAAGAGAGAATGGAATAAAACGTAATTATCCAAGTGTATTTTTGTGCTAGAACCGTGGCAGAGAATATTATGGGCACAATAAGAAACCACGTAAACGGGTTGCTCGCACCTCCTGTTAAGTAGAAAAAGAAAGACAGTTCAGTCACATCGATGAGTAAGTTAATAAAAATCTGTCTATCGGTAAAATCAGATCGAAACATCCATGAAAATACATTCATGGCAAAATAAAACCCCGTTAAAACCAAGACTTTGGATGGGTAGTTTATATTCCAAACCATGCTTGCCATGACCCACAAAAGGACTTGCCCAAGAATCAAAAAATTTCTCAGCCAAAAGAAGGTGTTTTGTTGTGTGTTTGTTGCCATTTGCCTATTTTAAACCACATTTTCACTTTTGTAACAACTGATGGGCTAACTGCGACAATTTGTCGCATTTACTTAACCGCTTTAAAACTATATAGTGTCCACAAATTAATAACACCGTAATGATAAATGAAAACAAACAAACTCACCCTTGGCATCTTATCTGCTTTAACTGTTAATCATGCGGTTTTAGCCGATGACAGAGACGTTGAAAAACTCGATAACGTGGAAGTTGTTGAACAACAACAAAATCGAGAAATGTCCGTGCAGTTGCTCCCTGAAAAAGCACAAAGCATTATCGACACACCAGATGTCTTAAAAAAAATGGCCGGAGCCAATGTCAATCGCAATGGACCTTTAACAGGTTTGGCACAATACCGAGGACTTTCTGGTGCTCGTGTCAATGTGCAGGTTGATGGTTCTAATATGCAAGAGTCTTGTTCCAATTCAATGGATGCAGCCATGAGTCATGTGCCTGCCAGCATGGTTGATGCTGTTATTTTAAACCGTGGCGTTGCTCCTGTTAGTACTGGTATCGAAACTATAGGTGGCAGCATTTTTGTTATACCAAAAAACGTTAAAGGCTCCTCTGATAATCTTGAGTTTGGCGGTGAAGCATCTGTTGGGTTTACTTCTGTTAACTCAGGTAAAAAGGCCTCTGTTTTACTCTCTGCTCAATCTTCTCTGCACAATTTTTACTTTGGTGCTCAAACTGAAACTGGAGACAGTTTTGACTTTAAAGAAGGCACAAACTTCAATACAGAATATGATCGAAACTTTTATCTCTTAGGTTATAACTACACAGGGGAAAAACAAACTTTTGATCTCAAATACAACTACAACGATACTGGAGAAACTGGCACTCCGTCCTTGCCTATGGATATTGTTTATGCCACAGGAGGGGTTGCAAGTATTGAGCACTCCTATCGTTTTTCAAATGATTGGAAGTTGACATCAGACTTTTCTCATCAAAACACGGATCACGTAATGAGTAATTATCTTTTTAGAAACGCAACCAGCCGTAAGGACTCTTTCACACAGGTCAATAGCAACTCTTTTGCCTTTGTTTTGGATACAAAAATTTCGCTGGGTCAACTTTCTTTTGGTTTAGAGGGAGATGTCACCAGTCATCAAGCCACTATTACCAGTCCAGATAACGCCATGTTCTCTATTAATAATTTTGATACTCAAAAAGACCGAACTAGCTTTTTTACTGAATTGTTATCCGAATTAACTAGCCACCTTAAGCTCTCTAGTGGTATTCGTTTTACGCAAGTTGATATGGACGCTGCTGATGTTTCTTCCTCTGTTGCGATGATGGATTCTCCCATGGGTCGAATGCACCGAATGTTTCGCGACAACTTTAATAACGCCAATAGAAGCATAACCGATAATAATGTTGATTTGTCTTTCAATTTAACCCAAGAACTAAGCGAGGTTCTTTCGATTGAATATGGTTTAGGCTATAAAACACGCTCGCCAAGTTACCAAGAGCGTTATTTATGGTTACCATTAGAGGCCACTGCGGGTATGGCAGACGGCTTTGCCTATTTGGGCAATCTTGATTTAAACCCAGAAAAGGCAACCCAGTTTGAACTAGGAATGACTTATGATAATAATGGTTTGCGTTTTGCTCCCCATTTTTTTTACCACCAAATCAATGATTACATTCAAGGCACACCAACAAACAATCCAAAGGTTTTGAAATTTAATAATGTCGATGCCAAATTATACGGTGCTGATTTAGAGTTCAGTTACCAAATCAGTGACAACATGGCGATTAACAATGTAACAAGTTATGTCCGTGGAGAGCGTCGTGATATTAACGACAACCTCTATCGTATTGCACCTCTTAATACACGTATTGAATTGACTTATGGTAGGAGCAACTGGAATTTCAGCGGTGAGTTGGTGGCATACCAAGCACAAGATGATGTATCGGTTACAAATCAAGAACAAACCACACCGGGTTATGGTGTCACCAACTTAACAGCAACCTATGGCTTTAATGATAAGGCCAATATAGCCTTTGGTGTCAATAATGTTTTTGACAAAAAATACTACAACCACCTTAATGGCTATAACCGCAACAACCTCAATACCGATGTGGGGTTTGACCCAACAAACCCACGTGCATACCGCCTCCCAGGTGAAGGCGTAAATATTTACGCAACACTCTACTTGCACTGGTAAACCCTCGCCAGTGTAAGTATTTATAAAACACTAACTCAAATACTCCGAAGTCCCTCAAGGAAGAGGGCAATTTTGAAATTCTTGGGCTAGTAAGATTGCGTGCCTAATGCCTCTACTGCGACACCAAGTTAACCAGTTAACCACTTTTTTTATTGCCCCTGCTTCTAAAAAAAAGCCTGTATTGAGTAGGTGGAAATAACGAACGTCAGCGATTGAGACACTGGTACGTGACTTTTTAGGGTGTAATTTTCAAACACAACAAACCGAGCCAGATTACTCAATACCCGATTGATTTAATTTTGCTAATATCCTTCAAGTAAGGGGTCTCCCAGCAGTGTCCAACCCAATATCACGTCTAAATAATCAGGGTGGTTGATTGACAGCTCTTGTTTGGCTTGTAAAATTGCTTCGCCAATCGCTGTGTTGGCAGAGGTGAGCTTAGGTAACAAAATATTGCCTAGCATCGATTCATGAAAGCTCTCGGTTAAAGTGCTTGCCCCCATTACAGCAACAGCTCCTTTGCCATCGGATTGTAAAAACAGGTGTGCCATTGTGTTGTACTGCGGCATAACATAATAAGTATTCCAACAGCCAAACTGGTTGACTAAGGTTGGTTGATTGTTGTTGTTTAATGCAGTCACATCACTTACATCCAATAGCCGTTCAAACGACCAGCGACTTGGACTTGAGTGCCCAAAGAAGTTTGTTAATGACACGCCACTGTTGATGCTGTTGATTAATGCTGAATGTGCTCCTGCTAATTCCAAATCATTTATGTAAGCTGTTTCTATTTGCCAATTTTGCGGCATGGTGTTTATCAGTTGCTCTGAGAACGCATCAAATGATTCTTCTCTGTCGGTGGCGAAAATCGCTGATTGCCCATAACTTCTTGAGGCGTAGTTAATGGTTTTGTTGATCATTATTTGCAGCTCTGCATTGGTTTTTACTGGCAACCTTCCAATCGGCAAATCGGGAATCAAGTTTTTATCAATATCGACATATAGTGCATCAACAGGTGCATAAGCTATTAAATCACCCGTTTTATAATACAGTGTTGGAACATAACTAATTGAACCAATTGCCAAGTTATCTAAATAGTCATAACTATCACCACCAACCAATAACACATGACTTATTCCGTTGTTATTATAGGCATCTTTTATATAAGACTTAATAGCACTGGCATCTATGCGGTGGTGGCTGTATTGTGCATAGACATCATTAATGTCTGTGACTAACACGCTCACACCATTGTTTTGATGGTAATTAACTAATGGGCTTAACCCTGAGATAAAATCAGGGTGTGAGAGTATTAAATAATCATAAGACCCTTGGGCTTGTACGGTTGTATTGGCTAGTTCCAATGCGGGGTTTATTACCGCGGTTTCTTGATAAACATAATAATCCAAAGCACTGGTATTTAATTCGGGCAACTCAACATCGTAGTTAATTCCATTTGCACTAATAATTAAATCCGTAAATAAATACAGCTCATTGCCGTCATAAGCATAGGCTCGCAATTGGGTGTTACTTAAGCCTTTTACCGTAAAACCTACGCCTGTTTTTTGAGCAGTGGTTGTTGTCGCAATGGTTTTAACGCCCCCTGACTCAAAACCATTGTTAAAAATATCCAAAATAGCGGTGTTAACTATTGTTGGTTTAAAATGAATGCTGCCATCAATAAGTTTTATTGCCGAAGGATAACTTAGGGAAACTTCATCCAACTGAATTAAATCATAGTCCACTCCAGTATCCCCTGGCAAGGTAAAGGTAACAATGTTATTTGTCGATAGCAGGTTGTTTGCTAGGGATTTGTTGCCATTTAAGGCGGACAACCCTTGTCCAAAGATGTCTTCTACCATTTGGTTGTTAAACGAAACCTGTAAATGGTGGTCTGTGGCTTGTTGCGGCCAGTCTGTTCCGCCCCAAGTGCGAAAACTTAAGTTAGCACCAACACCATTGGTTAGAAGATTTTCACTGATTAAAGGAATATCCCAACTCTTTGGTGTTGTGTAAGCCAACATTGATTGGTAAAACCACGGTGTTTGGCTTGTGGATGCAAAACTGTATTCTCGGTCTTCATCCACCTTTACTGTTGCCATGTAATAAGCATCATTATCAACAACCAAGTCATTGGCACTGATGTTTGCTGTTGTTTTTACCATTGCTGGATTTAACGCCAATTCATAAACATTTGTTTTTGTGTAAAGCGTTTTTGTACTTTGCCCTATAAACTCGATGTACTGTCCTGCTCCAAACACCGAACTGGATATGTGTCTTGCCACTGCATTAGACTCAAAACTTAAGCTGATTTGATTACTGGCGATGCCTTGCCAATCTACACCTTGGGCAAGTAAGTTTTCATAGGTGATTCTTTGAACTCCTGTTTTATTAACTTTAACCTTAATAAAATCAAAACTCGACGCTTTCGCCTGTTGCCTTAAAGCATATTTATCTTGAGACTCTTGATGCAATTGTTGCCAGTTAATCTCCGGGTGGTTTGGTTGCTCTCCAAAAGTCTTGTTAATTAGATACGGTCCATAGTTGTGTTTTACGCCTGTTCGTGTGAGTTCTTCAATTTTGTATTCACTCATTGCACTGTTTTGTATATTAAAGTGGTAGCTATTGGGTTGGGTTGTATTGATGCCTTTGGCTTGTATCGGTTCATCGTTTAACAAAGCCCAAACGCCTTTTTCTTTGCCGTAAAGGTTAAAGCCGATTGTTCCCACCTCTGTCGTGGTTGTCCAATTCACATCAAAGACCGAATTTCGCAACGTGCTGTTGGCATAAATAAGCGATATTGGCGTTAAGGCATTGGCTGAAAAACGGTTATCTTCAACTTCGCCTGTTGGTGCCGATCCTGTAGCAGACTCTGTGGCTTTAATTAACGGTTCGGAGGCATAAAAACGGCAACGGCTTTCTAAAAAGTTATCGCCTCCCGTTCCAAAGGTACTACTTAGAGGAACAGTCACAGGGATAATTGCCGTGCCAGTTGCAATTGTTTGTGCTATGGTTTTTTCTCCTGCAGCAAAACTGCCATCGTTGTTCCAATCAAACCAACAAGCCAAATACCCACCTGTTGAAGTGGCACTAATTTGAGCCGTTGTGCTGTTTGGCAACCAAAGACCTGATGCCACAATGCCATCATCGTCACTGGCATCAGAGTCTAAACTAAAGGAACTATCTGCGGTCCAGTTAGTACCCAACTTTGATGTGCCACCACCCTCGTGTTTTGCCATGCCGTATGAGCTGGATAAATCACTGTAATCCGCAGGCGCTACTGAACCGCTGGTTGTGGTAATTAGACACCATTGATTTAAAGACCCTGTATCTGCACTTGCATTGTCCGTTACATTTAGCGTCCAATCTCCGTTTGAGCTGTTGCCATTAAATACAGTCAATGTATTGTTAGGTGAAAAGGGGCCTGTTCCAATAGTTGGAACAGCTGCGGCACACTCGGTTTCAACTGCTGTTAGTCCTGCATCATCTAGGGTGGTATTTATATCATTGCCTGAACACCCAAATGTCGAACCAGGAACCCCTGGACGGTCAATGACTACGCTGCTGTTTGCTGGAAAAACCCTTGATAAAGTGAAAATCAAATCTCCTACGTACGTGTGTGTTGCATTAATGGAAACATTAACATCCGTTAACGTTCCTCCTCCTGCTATTGTCATTGTGTCTGTTATTCCTGCGGCGTTGTTGTCTGGAATGGCAACATTTGGGTTGTTGCATTGTGTCGCCGTTCCTCCCGCTGTTGTCTCAAACGCAGCAACAACAAAAGCACTGCTTCCACAACCATTTACCGCCCTTACCCGCCAATAATACGTTGTTGCCGCAGACAAAGATGTTCCTGCAAAACTGTTTGTAAGAACGTTTTGCGAAATCAGAGTTGAGGTAAATGTTGGATCGGTTGATATTTCAATATCATAACTGCTCGCTCCTGTTACGGCTGACCACGTAAAGTTAGTTGAGGCAGAAATACCAACACTGCCATCAACGGGTAAAGTTGTGCTTGGAGGTGTTGTAATGGGTAAAGAAACATTGACGTTAACGGTGGTTTGTTTCGTTATCGCTCCCGCTGTTCCTTCAACCGTTATCGAGTGTGCTCCGCTTGTTGCTGTGTTATCAACTGACAATGTCAAGATAGAGTTGTTGCCAGGAGTTACTGGGTTGCTACTAAAGGTGCTAGAAAAACCAGTGGGTAACACAGGGTTAAAGCTTAAATTTATGGGTGTATTAAAACCTAAAATTGATGTCGTTGAAAGAGTAATATCAGGTGCATTACTTGGGCTTGGGTTCACACACACATCAACGGTGGTAGGTGTTGCAAAAAGGGTAAATTCAGGGGTTTGACTACAATTGTAACAAACAATCGAAAAGTCTTGGTCGGTTGCATCACCAAAGTTTGGAATACCATCGCCAGCTATATTGGCAGCACTGACCGTTATATCAATTGTTCCATTGGTTCCACTAGGTAAAAAGATGGCTTCATAATTGTTATCAATATCTGCAGTACCGCCAGTTACGCTAAAAGCTCCTGCAAAGTTGTTACCAAGGTAACTGCTGCCTGCCACAACAGCGGATAAGTTTATATTATTAACCTCTGGGCTTGTACCAACAGCTCCAGGAGCATCGGTATAAGTCATCACAATACGAACTGGTTTCGTGTTGTCGGCAACATTGCCGCTCCAACTCCATGTTTCGCCTGTGTTATTAAAAACTTGCGTTTCGTTAACAATTACTCGCGGGGTGTTATCAAAAGCAACTTCCATATTCGGCATGCCGTAACCTTGATTATTACTCGGCAGAGTGTCATTAGCTCCAACTCCAGTTAAATAAGTCGGGTGTGCAATTAGATAAGCCTTCATAAGCGATGGGCTTGGTGTCGCAATCGCGTGTGTGTTTTGCAACCAATAATAATATAAAGAAGTTATACCAGCAACAGCAGGTGTGGAGTGTGATGTTCCTGAAGAGGCAGAAAAAATTGTCTGCCCAGAAGGTTCGTATTGGTCACAAACACCTCCTCCAGTATATCCTGCGTTTGTACTAGCTGTTCCTTGTATGTGAGTCCCGGGTGCAATAATTTCTGGTTTTACACGTCCACCAGGAACCGGCCCTCGACTTGAAAAAGAAATGATGTCCATGGCATTATCTGCTCCTGTTGGTCCAATGCCACAGCCATCAGTCCAGTTGCCGTTTTCATCAGTTGGTCGCTGGTTTTCTGATGCTCCAACAGTAATCATGTTTTTTCCGTTTCCTGGCGTACCAACGGTTGAGGCTCCTGAGCCGTCATTTCCTGCCGCAAAAATCATTATCATTTGCTGGTTTCCTGCCTCAGTTAAATCGGCATCTCTCACCCCAGTATCAAAAGCTTGAGAGGAAGAATCATAAGAGCCAGCACAGCCTCCGCATCCCCATGAGTTGCTAGATATTAAACTTCCCGCATCCTGTTGTGACTTTATTAATCCCGAATCAGTGCTTCCACAAGAGCTTAAATCAAATCCAACAGTATCAAAAATTCGTGTGCCTGCTAAACGACCAAAAGGATTAATTCCTTGACCTCTTTGATAGCCATTGGGGTCACGAAAAGGAAAACCTGCTCTTTGATCATAGCCACCTACGATATTTATATTGATGTGTCCATGTCCATCAGGACCCTCTCCTGTTGGGTCACTGGTGCAATTATTAACGTGGTTTAACCGCGTTGTAACTCCGTCTCCGTTTTGGGTCAGTGTTACGTCCCCAGCACCATTAACAACAGAGCCGTTGCCTATGCCATCATCGACAACATCAACCACTGGATAATCATTTGGGTTGGTGCTAAAGCCTTTGGCACTTAACCACGGTAAATAACCCGTCCCTGATGGACCTGAGTTTGTTCCGTTTAAGTTGCCTGCTACTATTTGGGCTTGCACTTCGTCGTTGAGTGTTCTTTCAAAAAACTCTTGTACTGAGTACACATCTGGACGGTTTATTATCGACAACAAGTCCTTTTGTTCAATCTCAACTGTTATATTTTCGTATTGAAGAACTTGACTCCAAGGTGCTATTATTTTTACTGCTTTGTTTTGAATAAGTTGTTTTGTTGCTCTGTTGTTTGCCTGATAAATGATTTGGACAGAAACCCTTACTTTTTCTTTTTCGGTTGCTGGTGTTGTATTATTAACTCGTGCAAATACCGAGGCACCCATTTTAAAGTAGGGTTGATACGGTAATTCTGCTTGCAAAAATCTTTCTTTTTGAAGCTTTGACTTTAAAGCCAAACGACTGTCATCATCCACCCAAACCAAATAGGCATTATTTCGGATGTAATGAACGAGTCTTAAGCCTGTTTGTTGGATATTTTCTAACCATTCTTGTTTAATTGGTCCGACAAACTGCACCAAATGCAAACCCTCTCCCTGTGGTTGAGAGGCGTCTATTCTGAACTGGCTTGGAATAGAAGATAAGCCCAATAAAGGATTAAACTTTTGTGCATCAAATTCAATAATTGGGTTGATTGCTGTTGTTTTGCTCGTTTGTATAGAATCCAGTGAAGAAAAAGCCGTTGAATCCATCGTGTATAAATTAAAAGAACCATACTCGTATTCTATAGTGGCACTAGGAACATTTTTTGATAAGTCGTTTGGTGCAATAAACCAAACATCTTTTGCTTTTAATTGCACGCAAGCAACGAGCAATAGAAGGGCTATTTTTTTTTTGACGGTCATTTTTTTCTCTCAATCATTGTGCATTTGTTTCTTCAATAAGGGTCTAAATCTTTGCTGTTTACACAAAAATTATAGCCTTAAAACCTTTGCTGTGACCCAATCGATAGAGGCTTACAAAACAATTTTCCCTCGCTTGATTTGTCTTTTTTCTCCACACAGAAAACCTCTGATGACTTTAATATACAAAAACACTGCCGCATTTACACGCTTTGTTTGATTTTTTTGTTAGAGAATTGGATTTTTTATCTTTTTGTATCCAAAAGCGGACTAATTAACTTAATATCGTCGCTTTTTCTCATCACTTTGTTTTAAAGCCTTAAGCTAATAATCCTTTTTTGTCACCAGCAATAAGCCGACAAACATTAATAAGCCATTAAGTAACAACAACTCAAAACCAAATTTATATCCGCTAAGCAACAATTCTGAATTTTTGTCTATTAAGTAAGTTAGTGTCGGTGCCAATAGTGCAATCATGGGTACGTATTTATCTTGGATGTGTTTTTTTGTCAGTAAGCCAAAAGCAAACAAACCAAGTATCGGTCCATAAGTAAATCCAGCTAAACGAAAGAGGTTTTGTATGGCTGATGCTTCCATAAAGTAACGAAAAATTACTATTGTAGCAAACAATATTAGGGTGAAACCTATGTGGATTATCATTCTTTGTTTTTTTGGTGTATTCACTTTATCCATTATATCCACACAAAAAGACGTCGTTAACGCCGTTAGAGCCGAATCAGCACTGGAGTAGGCTGCAGCCAATAACCCCACTAAAAACACAATACCAAGATAGGCAGGCAAGTGATTTAATGCAAGAACTGGAAAAACTTTATCCGTTATGATATTTCCAGTGTCTGCATTAAGTGGTAAATTAATGCCTTGTTTTGCCGAATAGATGTACAACAATGCGCCTAATGCCATTATCATAATGTTAACAATAACTAATACCACAAAAAACCATTGCATGTTTTTTTGGGATTCTTTGAGGTTTTTACAACTTAAGTTTTTTTGCATCATGTCTTGGTCAAGTCCTGTCATAACAATCGCGATAAAGGCTCCTCCCCAAAATAATTTAAAAAAGTTTAACTTATCTGACCAACCCCCTTCAAAGAAAAAGGTTTGAGAATAGTCGCTGTTTTTTATTGCCGCTATTGCTGAACCTAAATCCATGTCTAATTGGGATGTTATGCTAATAAAAGCAACTACCACCGCCACAATCATAAAAAAAGTTTGCAGCGTATCTGTCCATATAATGGTTTTTATTCCGGCTTTAACCGTATAACTCCATATCAGCAACAAACTCAACAATACCGTTAGCCAAAAAGGAATACCAAAATGAACAAAGATAAAATCATGTAAAACCATGGTCATTAAATACAGGCGAAAAGACGCGCCAATAATCCGTGAAATAATAAAAAAGACTGAGCCTGTTTTCTGGGAATAAAAGCCAAAGCGTTGGTTCAGGTAACCGTAAATCGATATAAGGTTGCGCCGATAATATAATGGCAAAAGCACTAACATAATAAATAAATAGCCAGCAGCATAACCCATTATCATTTGTATATAGGAAAAAGAGTTGTTATAGACAGAGCCTGGTAAAGAAATAAAAGTAACACCCGATAACGACGCTCCCACCATGCCAAAAGCAACAACAAACCAGGGTGATTGTTTGTGGCCGTTAAAAAAATCTAAATTATCCGCCCCTTTCGAGGTTTTTAATGACACCAACGACAGTAGAGCAAAATAGATAACAATGACCGCCAATAGAATTGTTGGGGTTAAGTTTAATTGACTCATTTTAAAAATTTCTTGATGGCTTGAAAGACCTCTTGCGCATTATCCATGTGTAGGTGGTGGTGTCCTTTAATTTTTATGGTTTGATCTGCCTTGAGTTTTTCAATGCGTAGCTTAAGACTTGGGTACTGTAGTGCATAGGATAGTGGCTCTGCAATGATGAGTTGCGTTGGTGGTTTTTTACTGGTTAAAATGTCTTCAACAACCTCTTCGGTAAACCGAATTAAACTGCCCATGCGTAATCGCTTGTCTGTTCGGAATCTGAACCCCTTATTGGTTTTTTTGATGCCTCTTTTTACCATTGGCCTCAAGATTTCGGCCGCCATTGGCGTTACTTTTTGGCGGACTTTTAAAGCCTCTTCAACGGTCGGATAAAAGTGCCGATGTTTTGTTGTGTGTAGTCGCCATTGTTTAAGTGACTCTCTTAGGTTTTTTGCTGCACTGCCCTTTTCATAAACAGGAACAGGACCAAGATTTTCAATAAGTATTTGTTTGCTTATATTCTCTGGAAAAGCAGCACTATACATCATGGCCATTGCTGCGCCCATTGAATGTCCGAGCAAAATACAGTTATGCCAGTTTAGTTGTTCTATCACATCATGCACATCAATAACAAAATCCCCAAAGTGGGCAAAGTGCCCTTCTGCTCTGTGAGATGACTTACCATGCCCTGCAAAGTCTATGGCGATTACTTCATAACCCTCATTAGCAAGCAAAGGGGCAAGTTGTGTAAATGACGCGGCATTGTCTAACCAGCCATGTAAGGCAAGCATTTTAATTGGGTTGCCCTTGCCCCAGAGCAAGCCTTTGATTTTTCCAAAACGGACAGGAATTGTGATTTTTTTCATATAAGGGTAACTATTAAAACAGCCAAGGCTATTCTATACCAAAGAAATACACTAATTGGGATTTGTTCTATCAATTTAAGAAATAGTTTTATCGAAAGTATTGAAGATAAGAAACTCGCAAGAAAAACAACGGCTATTCCCAGTATATTGTACTCGCTTGGTTCTTTTATCAGCTTTAAAAACCCATAAGCCGTTGTCATCAACAAGGCTGGTATCGCCATTAAAAAGGCAAAATTTGCAGCTTTTGTTCGATTAAATCCCATGCTCATGGCAGCAGTCATGGTAACGCCAGATCGCGATGCTCCTGGTATTAAAGCACACACTTGAGCAAAGCCGATAATAATAGCTTGCTTGGTTTTTATTTCTTTCGGTTTTGAGTTTGTTGATTTCTTTTTTTGGATTAAATCAGACACATACAACAACAAGCCAAAAATTATGCTTGAAAGTGCAAAAACCAGTGTGTTTGATCGTAGGTTGTTCTCTATAAAGTCTTTAAAAACATAACCAAAAATAGCCAATGGTATGCTGGCTAGTGCTAATTTATTGAATAACGACCAGTTCTTTCCTGTAAACAGTTTAACCACCTCGTCCTTAAAATGCCACAAAACCGCTACTAAAGAACCGCCGTGTGCCGCAATATCCATCACCAACCCTTGATCTTGCCATCCCATCACTTTTGATGCCAAAATTAAATGTGCCGATGATGAAATCGGCAAGTATTCTGTTAAACCTTGAATAATTGCCAAAATCAACCATTGAATAAAATTTGGCTCTGTCACTGTTATTTATCCATTAGTTTTTTGTAGTTTTTCCAGTGATCTTTAGGAAACAAGGTTTTTTGCCAATAATTAGTTTGGTTATCTGCTGTTTGTTTAAGTCTCTTTTCAAATACTTTTTCAAGTGTGTTCATTGTTTCTTTGTCGTTATCTAACCATTTGTCTGTATCAACCTCAATAATATTTAAGCCTAAAGCCTTGACTTGTTCAATGGCTTTATTCCATTGCTTGCTTGTTATTGGCTCTTCTCCAAAAACTTCTTGGCTTAATTTGATGTCTTTTTTGTCTCTTGTAAGCAGAACAACCTTTGCTTGAGGAAATATTTTCTTTATCGTGGTCAATTGATTCAAGTTTAGGTACATAGAATCAGCAAAAAACTCATTGCTTTTCTTTGTGCCTTTTAAACCGTTTGCTAATTTATGGTACTTTTGTCGTTCAACACCAACCCCTTCTTCACCTAACTCTGATAGTGATAACACCTCGTGTTTTGAAAAAAGCACGTCGGGACGCCCTAATGAGATTAATCTATCATTAAGAACAATTACTTTTTGTTTGTATAACCATGTTACGAAATTATTAACTCCTGTACTTTGAAGCCCCACGATAAATACTGGATCTTTTAGTTGGTCTTTTATTAAAGAAGTCATATCTCGGGCTTGTTTAAGTTCTTGCTCTGTTAATAAATCAGCTTTTTGTGTAACTTTTTCTTGGTGCTTAGATTTGTCCGTAAATACCTTTTGTGCTTTTTTGTATTTTTCTAGTTTGTCTAAAATCAAGCCGTGATGCAACCGAAATGTTTTCTTGTAAATATCAGCAATTTTTTCATAGTTAATTGTTTGTAATTTTTTCAACGCCTTTTTTATTTTATCTTGTTGCAATAGTGTGGTTATAAACAGCAATGTTGCCTCTGCGTGTTCTGGTCTTACAGATAAGACTTGTTTAATTTTCTTTTCGGCCTTTTCAAACTTTTCTTCCTGCAAATAACACCGCGTTATTCCTAACAACGATGCAATGTATTTACTGTTGTTGTTTTTAACTTTTTTGTATTTTTGTTTCGCTTTATCGAACTCTTCTTTTAATTCGTATAACTCTCCTAATCGGCAGTTTTTTATTTTATCTATTAAGGGTGATTTTGTTTCTTTATAAAATTTTATAGCTGCGTCTGCTTGCCCTAGTTTTGCCAAAGACTCAACAAAAGCGTGTTTCCATGAAAGAGGTGCAATTCCTGAACTCAATGCTTTTCGTAAATATTCTATTGCAAGCCTTGGTCTATTTTTTGTAAACAACAATAACCCCAATGCTGCCGTTCCTTCTCGGGTGTTTGGGTATTGGTTGTTATAAGCGACAATAAGCTTTTCTGCGTTTTCCAAATCACCAGTTTTTATCTTTGCCATTCCTAAGTAGAGTCCTGCTAAATCATTTTCTGGGTGCATTGCCAATACTTTTTGGTAATAGTTTTCTGCAAAGCTATAAGCTCCCGACTCTAAAAAAGCTTCTGCCATTAGCATTTTTACTGAGCCTTGTTCTGGGTGCTTTTCCTCAATTTCTTTTAGTGTTTTTAACGCTTTTTCAACACTGCCTTGGTCTATCCACAATCTTGCCATATTGACTTGTGCTTCTATTTTTTCCTCATCAACTTTTAAGGCTGATTTGAAGTGTTTTTCGGCTTTGTCCTTTTCTCCTTTTAAGTAATACAAGTGCCCCAATGACACGTGTGCGTGGTAAAGGCTTGGGTTTTCCTCTATGGCATTTTTTAATGCCTCAACGGCCTCATCTCCCCGCCCAAGTCGTGCAAGAATGCTCCCTTTTAATTGTAAAAAAGCAGGGGCTTTTTTTTCTATTTGAATGGCTTTTTCAATTGTTATTAAAGCATCATCAAATTTTTTTTGACTCATTTGTGATACCGCAAGCAAATAAATCACATCGGCATTGTTTGGTTCTTCAGTTATTATTTCTTCGTATGCATTGTCTGCTTGTTCCCAGTTTCCTTTTTTGTGATCATCCATTGCTTGTTCTATTTTATTCATTTTTTATCTCTTTTTAACTGTTGTTAATAATATATTCCTCAACCCAGCTGTGCATTCTCCAACCCGTTATAAAACCACAATGCCCACCATGTTCCGTTGTTTTTAATACAATGTGCTTTTGTCCTTCAATTCCTGCAAAATCAATAAACGGAATAACCGGGTCATCTTTTGCCATAAGAATGTGTGTTTCTGCTTTTATGTTTTGCAATACTTGTGTGTTTATTTCATACCCTTGAAAATATTCATCTACGGTATTATAGTCTGTATTTTTAATAATCAATAATTCTGTTAGCTTATCTAATGACTTTATTTCTTTGTATTGATTGTTATCAAAGTTTTCTGGGTGTGTTTTGTATTTCTTTTCTAATGACTTTTGCCATTTTCTTAAAAAATATCTTGAATAAAGCGGGCTCTTTTCAATAGCTAACATGCTGTTTTTAGGGTTGATTGGAGGTGATATAGCAAAAACCTTTGTAAGGTTTATAGCCATTTCTTGTGCTTTAGATGCCACCCTAATGGCAAAATTTCCCCCTAAAGAGAATCCACAAACATAGGTTTCTTTATAGCGGTAAAGCTCTTTTATTTTTTTTACGGCTTCACAAACCTCATCGAGTCGGCACGAGTGAAACAATTCTTTATTTAAATGGTGCGTGTCTCCATGATCTCTAAAGTTTAATCTAAATATTGTTGCCCTTTTGTTTTTATACAACTCATTAGCCAACAACTGTATATACGTTGATTGTGCAGATCCTTCCCAACCATGAAGCAAAATGTATAGCTTTTCTGCCTTATCTCTTTTTGTAATATAGCCCTCTAAAACAGCACTTTTTAAATTAAGTTGTACTTTTTTACTAAGTGCCTTTACTGTATTTGATTTTAACAAACGCAACAACCTTATTTTAGAACTCGCCAAAAAGGATTGCAGGTGTTTATTTTTAGGCTTTATCCTTGGCTTACATGTAGGCATTTTTTAATAATTCACTTTCAACTTGGTTGTGGCTAATTATAGCTGCCTGCCTAGCTGTTATAGTAGATGTGTCTATCACTTCACAAAAAGTTAACTCTGCAGTACTTGTGGGTAAACTTAAAATTCTAAACACGTTTCTAATAAAATTTTCTTTGTCTTTAAAGGCAATTTCTTTGTTTCTTGTGCCGTCTTTGTTGAGGTATTTTATTGCAATCGCCTGTATGGGCTTTTTTTCTTCTACCGCGGCATGCATCAACTGGCGATGAAAGCGTCCCAGATATTCACCGTTGGTTGCTTTTCCTTCTGGAAACACTGCGATTGAGCGATTTGAATTTAAACGTTGTTTAATTGACTCCAGCACTTTTTTTCTTGATTCTTGTTTGCCTCTTTTTATAAATAACGATTCACCGCACCGTGCAACAAATCCCAAAAAAGGCCATTTTTCTATTTCCGCTTTGGCAACATACCCAACGAGCTTATAACAATGAATAACAGGTATGTCTATCCAGCTTATGTGGTTTGCAACGATTAATACTGGGTTTTTTTGGATTTTCCCTTTTTGTTTTATCTTTAAGCCACAAACATAACACAATAATTTTGACCAATAATTAACGACTTTTTTATTAAATTTTCTGTTGTCTTTCTTTTGAGCAATGGTTATTAATAATAAAACCAGCGGCAATACAAAAACCACCGACACAATAAAAAGAATGGATCGAAAGAAAAAACGAATTAAAGGCATTAGAGTGTATCTATTACTGCTACAGTTAGGCGTGCTGTGGAAACTTGCTTAAAATGTTGGTTGTATATATCTATTTGCCACACTTGTGTTTTTCTACCAACATGAATCGCTTTTGAAATTGCGGTTAAACGCCCTTGTTTGACGGCTTTTAAATGGTTAATGTTTAACTCTAAACCCACCGTTGCTTGTTTTTTGTGGTCAACACAAAGCCACCCCGCAATACTTGCAACTGTTTCTGCTAAAGCTGCGGTTGCACCACCATGAACAATACCAAAAGGTTGTTTGTGTTTATCTTTTACTGGCATTTCTGCTGATAACCAATTTTTACCTCTGCCTGTTATTATTATTTCCAGTTCATCGGTTAATCCCGCCGTCCTGTTTTTATTAAGGGAAAAGAGTTGCGGTTCTTGTTTCCAAATATTTTTCATCAGTGATACTTTTTCTTTTTGTGTAAAATCCAGCCATTAGCATGGCTATTGGTGCTTCTGTGCGTCCAATGAATCACGCCTCCCTTTGCGTTCCATTCGTATTCCCCTCTTACTTTTATCCTGTCTCCTTTTATTACAGGAACGCGTGGAGCAATATCAATATTATGAGCTAATAATAACGTGTTTTTGCCATTTTTTATTATTAACCTCTGGTGTCTGTCCCCTTGATTATCATCGGATAAAACATTAATCACTATTGCCTCAAGTGTAATTATCGTGTTTGATTGACGCTTTTTTATTAAACTCTCTAGTTGCTTATTGCTTGTAAGCTTTGCTTGGGTTTGTTCGCGATAACTAACTGGGCTATCGTTTTCCTGAACATAGTTATTAGCAAAATAAGCACTGATTAACAGGGCTATTAAACTAACTATTTTATGACTCTTTTTTTTCATTAAGTTTAGCGTTTAACTGTGGTATGCTAAAACACCACCCACTAAATTATTAACGTCTGTGAATCCTTTTTTATAAAAATAGTCACAAGCACCTTGCGATGTAGCCCCCGAGGTGCAAATAAAAACAAGTGGTGTTTCTTTTGGCAATGTTTCAATTAATTGCATGTTGGTTTTATCCAATCGTTTTGCACCTGGTATTGTTTGCGCCGTAAATTGTGCTTCTGAACGAACATCATAAATATGCTTATACTTCCCTTCTTCAATGCCTTTTTTCAAGTCCGCACACGTTAATTGATTCACTGGCTTTGGTTGGTTTGGGTTGTTTATAACAAGTCCAGCACCTTGTAAGTCTTCAACCCAATCAATAGAAATGCCATCAGCACGTTTCGCCGTTCCCACATCCATGTATATTTTTATATCGCCTACCTCAGAAACAATTTCATAACTTTTTGGCTCTTCAATTGAAAACCGCGTATTGAATTGACTATCAATTGAAAGCTTAAGGACATTGTTTCCCATGTTTTGAGTTCCTACTTTGATGTTTTCTTGTGCCTTTTCAGAAATAGAAATCTTTGCTGGAGTCCTTTCAGGCTGTTGTAAGCCCAACATCGTTTGCAATTCTCCTGTATTAAACATTTCGGTAACAATATCATTACCCCCTACCAATTCACCGTCAATATACAACTGCGGAATGGTGGGCCAATTTCCATATTCTTTAATGCCTTCTCTAATCTCTTGATTCTCAAGTACGTTGCTTGAGACAAAGTCATTTCCGACTAGCTCTTTTAATATCCCAACGGTATTGCTTGAAAAGCCACATTGAGGGTTTTCAGGTGTTCCTTTCATAAACAACACACATTTATTGTTTTTTACGAAGTTCTCTATCGTTTGTTTTGTTTGTTCATTCATTTTATTTTATTTTATACGTCCAAATTAGTTGCATGTAAGGCATTTTGTTCAATAAACTCTCTGCGTGGTTCAACCACATCACCCATAAGTGTAGAAAAAACTTCATCCGCTCCAATGGCATCTTCTATGGTCACTTGAAGCAATCGTCGAGTTTCTGGATTCATTGTTGTTTCCCACAATTGTTCAGGATTCATTTCACCCAAACCTTTGAATCGACTGATTGCCAATCCTTTTTTTGCCATGCTAAACAATTGCTTCACTCCATCATCTAAACCCTTGATTTCAAATGTTTTTTCTCCTTTTCTTATATACGAGTCTGATGTAATCATATCTTTTGTTTGTGAATTTAAGTCCGCTATTACTTGATAATCTGATGATTCAAAAAAAGCATTGTTCAGTACGGTTTTATTAACCAAACCATTGGCATTTTGAACAAAATCAATTCCTTCTATAGCATCAGTTTTCTTAACTTCCCACGAAACTCCTGCTTTGACTTCTTTATTTAGTTCTTTTTGTGCAATTTCACACCATTGCTGCAAAGGTTTTTTGTTTTCCAATGTTTCACGTGAAACAACTGGCAAACTTAGCAATAAATTCAAAACTTTTTTGCTGTAGATAATGGAAAGTTTCTTTATAACATCTTGCACGGC